>NZ_RZPI01000312.1:0-6216 GCF_003998715.1 Mesorhizobium sp. M7A.F.Ca.CA.002.15.2.1 | reverse complement strand
ATGCCCATCTGAGCGATCGCGCCTCCGTGCTGGTCGCCGATGTCACCGTATCGGGCCGGGCGCGGGCGGCCGCCGGCCTCGCCGACAATGATTTCGACTTCGTCATCATGAACCCGCCCTTCAACGCTCCCCGGGACCGCGCCTCCCCCGATCGCCTCAGAAAAGAGGCCCATGTCATGGAGGACGGGGTGTTCGAGAGCTGGATCCGCAGTGCGGCGGCGGTGGTCAGGCCGCGCGGCGGGCTTGCCGTGATCGCCCGCCCCGAACAGCTCGGCGCCATTCTCGATGCGATCGCAGGGCGCTTCGGCGATGCCGAAATGCTCGCCGTCCACCCTCGCCCAGACGCCGCGGCAATCCGCATCGTTGTGCGGGCAGCGCTCGGGGCACGGGGAAAGCTTGCCATCCGCCCGCCCCTGATGCTGCACGCGCAATCAGGCAACGGCCCTGACGAGCGCAGCGAAATGATTACCAACGGCCTCGCCTCGCTGTTTGGAGATTGAGCTATTCTGCCTGGCCACATTGCCGTTGGCCGGGAAATCCCTACATGCCTGCAACCTATCGACCGGAGACCGCGCCCTCGTGAAACGCCTTATCAACCGCCTGCTGCCGAAATCCTGGCGCTCCACCGTCGTCACAATTCCGGTCATCCGGCTGCACGGCACCATCATGGCAGGCGGTGGCCAGTTCCGGCCGAGCCTGTCGCTGGCCTCCACCGCTGGCCTCATTGAGAAGGCGTTTTCCTACGACGCCCCGGCAGTCGCCATCTCGATCAATTCGCCCGGCGGCTCGCCGGTGCAGTCGCGGCTGATCTTCAAGCGCATCCGTGACCTGGCCACGGAAAAGAACAGAAAGGTACTGGTCTTCGTCGAAGACGTGGCGGCGTCGGGTGGCTACATGATCGCGGTTGCCGGTGATGAGATCTTCGCCGACCCATCCTCCATCGTCGGGTCGATCGGCGTGGTCTCGGCTTCGTTCGGCTTCCCGGAACTGATGAAGAAGATCGGCATCGAGCGACGCGTCCACACCGCCGGCCAGAACAAGGCGGTGCTCGACCCGTTCAAGCCCGAGAAAAAGGAAGATGTCGAGCGGCTGAAGGCGCTGCAGCTCGAGGTGCACGGCACGTTCATCGACCTCGTCAAGGAGCGGCGCGGCGCGAAACTGAAAGACGACCCGGACCTGTTCACCGGCCTGTTCTGGACCGGCATCAAGGGCCTTGAACTCGGCCTGGTCGATGCGCTCGGCGACATGCGCACGGTGCTCAAGACCCGTTTCGGGGCGAAAACCCAGCTCAGGCTGATCACGACACCGCGCGGTTTCCTCAGCCGCTTCGGCCTGTTTGGCTCAAGCAAGGGCTTTTCAGCGCCCGAGATCGCAGGCGCTGCCGCCAGCGGCCTGATCGATGCGGCGGAAGAGCGCGCATTGTGGTCTCGCTTCGAGCTTTGAAAACCCGGCAAAAGCGTCTAGCATGAGAGCTTAACCGACCCGACCGGCCACCTTCGCCGGCCCAGCGTGGGAGGAGTTTTGGTATGCCGCAGATCATTTTCTTCACCGTCGTTGGCGTCGCCGCCTATTTCGGCTACCGCACCTTCATCCGCGAAGCCGAACGCGTGACCGCCAAGGTGCGGCGTACCGAAAAGCAGACGGCCAACGGCGCGATGGGCACTTTGGTCAAGGATCCGAAGACCGGCGAGTACCGGCTGGCCAAGGACTGAGCACCATTTCGCAGACCATTGTGGACACCGACATCGGGTCGCGTAGCTGGCACGCGCACGCCAAGATCAATCTTGCGCTGCATGTCACCGGCAGGCGCCCTGACGGCTATCATCTGATCGAGAGCCTGGCGGTGTTCACGCGGTTTGGCGACAGGGTCGAAATCGCGCCTGCCGACAGCGATGAATTTACCGTGTCCGGCCGCTACGCCCCGGCGGTTCCTCTCGACGCCAGCAATCTGGTGCCTAGGGCGCGCGATGCCCTGCGACAGGCGGTCGGGCACGAGAGAACACCGCCGGTCGCTATCCGGCTGGAAAAGAACCTGCCGGTCGCCTCCGGCGTCGGCGGCGGTTCGAGCGACGCGGCGACCGTGCTGCGCGGGCTGGTGGAGACATGGGGCCTGGATATAGACGGCGCAGAGCTGGCGCGGATCGGCCTCTCGCTCGGCGCCGATGTGCCGATGTGCCTGGCGGCCAGACCTCTGGTCGCGCGCGGCATCGGAGATGAACTGTCGATGGTGCCGGATTTTTCGGCGCTTGGCCTGGTGCTGGTCAATCCGGGCACCCCGGTCTCGACGGCGGACGTCTTTGCGGCGCTTTCCCGGCGCGACAATGAGGCCTTGCCGCCGCTGCCGCGCAGCATCGATTTTCATAGCCTGCGCAACTGGCTGGAGATCACCCGCAACGACCTCGAGCCCGCCGCGCTGGCGATGCAGCCGGCTATCGGCAGGGCGCTTTCCTGGCTGAACAAGGCCGGATCCGGTTTTTCACGGATGTCCGGGTCCGGCGCCACCTGCTTCGGCCTGTTCGAGACCGGCAATGTCGCCAAGCGCGCCGCCGCCGAAATCCGCGGCCGCCAGCCCGACTGGTTCGTCGCGGCGACGCGCAGCATCGCATCGGAGGTATCTGATGGCCAGAATTGACGAGAGCCGCTCCTTCATTCCCGTGCGCATCGCGGTGCTGACCGTTTCAGATACGCGCAGCCTCGCCGACGACAAATCCGGCCAGACGCTGGCCGACCGCATCACCGAGGCCGGCCATATGCTGGCGGCCCGCGATATCGTCACCGACGATCGGGAAAAAATCCGCGACACGGTTCTGGCGTGGTCGCGGGACAAGAATATCGATGTCGTCATCACCACCGGCGGCACCGGTTTCACCGGCCGTGACGTGACGCCGGACGCGCTGGAGCCGATCTTCGAAAAGCGCATGGATGGCTTTTCGGAAGTGTTCCACCGGATCTCCTACGACAAGATCGGCACCTCGACGATCCAGAGCCGGGCGACCGGCGGCGTCGTCAACGCCACCTTCGTCTTCGTGCTGCCGGGTTCGCCAGGCGCCTGCAAGGACGCGTGGGACGGCATCCTGAAGGCACAGCTCGACTACCGGCATATGCCGTGCAACTTCGTCGAGATCATGCCGCGCCTGGACGAGCATTTGCGGCGCGGCAAATCAGCTCCGTAAAGCCGAGGCAAGCGTCGCTCTCAGCGGATGACCGGCTCGCCATGAAACCGCCGGCGCGACGGCGGCGAGACGCCGAAGCCGACTTCCATCATCAGTCGGGGCGTGCGTGCCGGCACGGTGCCCATATGGAAGCCAAAAGGGTCCTCGACGAAACCGAGACCGGCCTCGCCGGTCAGCGTCACCGGGCTCTGCTCGCCATAGACATCCAGGACCTGTTGCGCGGGGTGGCCAACCAGAAGCGTGAGCTGGTGCTTGAGGCTGCGGCGCTTGTGGCTGCCCCTGACATAGACATGCGGACCGGTGTCGGCGTCGACCGGCTTGAGGTAGAAGAAGAATTTCAGCATGCGCCAATCATCGAGGTCGAAATGATACTTGCCGAGCGAGGCGAGGTTCTTGTCGGCATCCGAAGCGGCACCGGTTAGAAAACTCCACCAGACGCGCGTCGTGATCAGTTTTGCCTGGCCGCCGAGATAGTGCGCGGCAATATCCAGAAGCAGCGGATCGCGCTGGATGGCAAGCGCCGCCGGGCAGTCGAGGATGCGCTCGAAAAAATGCCCGCTGAGCAGCGAGCGGCCAAGGCGTTTCTCGGCCTCGGCATGTTCCCCCGGCATGAATTCGAGACGGCGGTCGAAATTGCCGAAGCAAGGCGTGCGCCCGGCGAAGTCGGCGATCTCTTCATGGATATCAGGCGGCAGGACCAAGCCTGAGAACAGCCCGTCGGAGCGCAACGCATCGACGACCGCTCCCCGTTCGACACCGGCAAACATCGTATCCCCGGCATTGGCGACCGGGCGGGCGCGTTTTGCGCCCAGCCAATGCATGCGGCGTCCAGGCATTGTGCGCGCCAGCACGAACATCGGCAGCCAGGCGGGGTTTTCGCGCAGGTCCTTGAGATAGGTCGGAATGCGCACCGCGATGCGTCGCAACAGACTGCCGTCGCGCGCAATAGCCTCGAGACTGGCCGCGCCGGATGTGTCGGGGGTTGAAAGCTTCATTGGGTCCTCGGCTATGAGAGCACCACCGATGCCGCATCGGTGCTCGCCACTCGGCATGTCCCAAACCCAATTCCCGCTTGAACGGACGCTAACCCCGCGTCAGATTTTGTGCAATGCACAATGGCCTGAGCAGCTGCAAAAAATCATGTCGAGGAGCGGCGTTCCTGCTTGGCGGGCGCCATCCAGATCTCGGCGTCGAGCCGCTTCGTTGCGAGGCCGCGGGCGATGGCCTCAGCACTGCCGGCACTCTTGGCCGCGGCCGCCGCCTGACGCTTGCTGATCAGCAATCCGTCGGCCAGGGCGCGGTTTCCCGAAAAGACCCGTGCCAGGAATGGCGTGCGGCTGGCCCGCGTGCGCGAAAACCGTGCGGCCATGGTCTGCCTGGCCGTATGCGCGACAACCTCATCGATCCAGCCCTCCACCAACCGCGCGCCCGGTTCCAGGAGCAGCAACCAGTCCCCCTTGGCCTGGCGGATGCCGGCAGCGACACCGCCGGTCACGTACTGACAGCCGGCATGCTCGGCCACACGATGCGTCTGGTCGGCGGAGCCTGTGTCGCAGACGATGACTTCACGCACCACGCCTTCGACCGCGCCGCCAATCAGCGAGGCGAGCGTGCGGGCGAGGCCCTCCTCGTCATTGCGGGTTTCGATGAGAACACTGAGCATCCTTAGCCGAATAGCGGAAAGCGCCGCACAGCGCCAGTTTTGCATCGCACCATAGAAAGTTCTTGCTTTGTTCTCATCGATGAAATAGGAATAATTTCATGAACAGAGCGATTCGACACAACACGGACAGTCCCTGGGAGCGGGCGAAAATGGAACAGATCGTGCGCGCCGACATTGCAGCTTTCGGAGCAGGAAGAGCCGAGATGGCCAATGCGATGGTCGAGCAGAGCGGCATGCGTGTCCGCCCGGACCGCAACCGCGGCAGGTCGGCCGGCATCAACCCGTCCGGCCGATTCGAGCCAGTCAGCCGGCACGTGTTCGACGATGGCTGGAATTCGCTGGAAGAACTGCCCCCCTTCAAGACCGAAGTGCAGGTCGAGAAGCCGCGCACCATCATCACCCGCAACGAATCGCCCGACATTTCCTTCGACCGTTCCATCAACCCTTATCGCGGCTGCGAGCATGGCTGCGTCTATTGCTTTGCCCGCCCGACGCACGCGTTCATGGGCCTGTCGCCGGGTCTGGATTTCGAATCGAAGCTGTTCGCCAAACCTGATGCGGCGCGCTTGCTCGACAAGGAGCTTTCGAAGGACAGCTATCAGCCGCGCACCATCGCCATCGGCACCAACACCGACCCCTACCAGCCGATCGAGAAGCAATACCGGATCATGCGCGAAATCCTCGAAGTGCTGGAAGCGCGCGGCCATCCGGTCGGCATCGTGACAAAGTCCGCCCTGGTGACGCGCGATATCGATATCCTGTCGCGCATGGCCGAACGAGGGCTCGCCAAGGTGGCGCTGTCGGTGACGACGCTCGACCGCATGCTGGCGCGCACCATGGAGCCGCGCGCGTCGACGCCGACCAAGCGGCTGGAAGCGATCCGGCAGCTTTCGGATGCCGGCATTCCGGCGTCGGTCATGGTGGCTCCGATCATTCCGGGCCTGACTGATCCGGAGATGGAACGCATCCTCGATTCGGCACGTGCGGCCGGCGCGCGCGAGGCGGGTTATGTGATCCTGCGGCTGCCGCTGGAGGTCAGCCCGATCTTCAAGGACTGGCTGCTGCGCCATTATCCCGACCGTTACCGCCATGTGATGTCGCTTGTCCGCTCCATGCGTGACGGCAAAGACTACGATTCGGAATGGGGCAAGCGCATGAAGGGCGCCGGTCCCTATGCCTGGCAGATCGGCCGGCGCTTCGAGATCACAGCCAAGCGGCTTGGTCTCAATGCCGAACGGCGCACGCTGCGGACCGATCAGTTCGTTGCCGCCGGGAAAGACCAGGTGCAACTGACGCTGCTTTGAAGAGACAATTCGTCGCGATGGATTGATCCGTCGCGCACCAAGAATCCCGTCCGGCCTGCCCCGGCCTGCAGACGGT
>NZ_RZPI01000311.1:0-6225 GCF_003998715.1 Mesorhizobium sp. M7A.F.Ca.CA.002.15.2.1 | reverse complement strand
CGGCGGCCCCCAGCCGTGCCCGCGGTGATGACCGCCAATGCCTGGCAGGCGCCGCCGCCGGCAAATGCGAACGAACCGGTCAAGGCGGCCGAGACTTATACGACCGCGGGGCTGATCGTGCCGGCAACCGCCAAGGGCGACCGCATGCCCGGCGTCCAGCAGGTCGCCTATGTCGTGCCGCAGAACCCGGCGGCCCTGGTCCAGTTTCCGGCAGGGCCCGTGCAAGAAGAACACGCGACGGGCGTGCGTGGCGATGTCGAGCGGCTGATCGAGAAATATGCGGCGATCTACCAGGTGCCGGTGGACCTGGTGCGCCATGTCGTCAACCGCGAGAGCACCTTCAACCCGAAAGCCTACAACAACGGCCATTGGGGACTGATGCAGATCAAGCACGCGACGGCACGCGGCATGGGCTATGACGGACCGGCCAAGGGCCTGTTCGACGCCGAAACCAATCTAAAATACGCGGTCAAATATCTGCGCGGCGCCTGGCTGGTGGCCGGCGGCAACGCCAAGAAGGCCGACTGGCTCTATCAGACCGGCTATTATTACGACGCCAAGCGCAAGGGCCTGCTCGAGGCGACCGGCCTTGGCCGCGACCGCCAGCGCCGTCGCCTGCAACCCGACGCCTGAGCGCGATGCCTGAACCGCGCCCGCCGGCCCTGAACGACATCCGGCTGCGCAAGATCCTCGATGAGACGCTGGTTCCGCCGCACTGGCCCGACGGCTTTGTCATGCGCAGTTTCGAGCCTGGTGACGCGCCCGCCCTGCATGCGCTTTTGACGGAAGTGTTCGATGACGGCGCCGATGGTCCGTTCGACGAGTGGTGGCCGCGTATCGCGGACGATCCCGAATTCGACCCGGCGCTGTGCTTCCTCGTCATCGACGCCAAGGGCCGGCTGGCGGCGGCGGCGCTGTGCTGGACCCGCGCCTTCGTCAAGGATCTTGCCGTTCATCCCGAGGCGCGCGGCAAGGGTGTTGCCGAAGCGCTGATGTGGCACGCCTTCGCCGTTTTTCGCGAACGCGGCGCCGACCATGTCGACCTCAAGACCAACACGGTCGAGAATCCCGCCGCCGTCCGGCTCTATGAGCGGCTGGGGATGATGCCTGTCGCCTGGGAAGGCTAGGGTGTGCTGATATTCAGGTGATGCCGGCCTGCAAATGATGGCTTCCTGCGCTTCCGGTGCTCACGTACCCAAAAGTACGCTCCGCTCCGGTTCTCGGAAACCACCATTTTCGACTCGGCCTGACCTGAATCTCAACACCCCCTGCGTCGGAGCTTTTCAAATCTACCAGTCACTCAGCTTGGTATCGGGCCCGTATTCCTGACCGTCGATATCCTTGACCACGGCCTGGCCGCAACGCATCGCTTTGGCCTTCTTGTCGTAGGCATAGGTCGGCGAGCCGAACAGATGCCAGCCCTTGTTCAGCGCCGCTGTCACCTTGTGGCAGAAGCTGGCATCGTCCGGAGCGGACAGAAAGCGGTAGAGTTTCATTGTTCAATTCCTGTCGTGAGTAGCTGTAGCCCGCTCGCATCCATCGAGCATTTATGACCCGATGGCGGCTGCCTTCGCCAGCAGTTTTTCGGCCTTCGCCAGATGCAGCCGCTCGACCATCCTGCCGTTCAGCGCGATCACGCCCTTGCCGGCATTCTCGGCGAGCGCGAAGGCTTCCTTCACCGAGCGTGCCTCGGCCACCGCTTCCGTGGACGGCACGAAGGCGCGGTTGGCGGCTTCGATCTGGGCCGGGTGGATGAGGCTCTTGCCGTCGAACCCCATGGCCGCGGCTTCCGCGCATTCATGGGCGAAAGCGTCGAGGTCGCGAAAATCGTTGGAGACGCCGTCGAGCATGTCGATGCCGCCGGCGCGTGCGGCCAGCACCATCTGCATCAGCCATGGCACGAGGTAGCGCCTGTCAGGCGTCGCCAGAATGCCGGTCTCCTTGACCAGATCATTCGTTCCGGCAACGAAACAATTGAGCCGCGAGGCCGGATCGCGGCCAAGTTCGGCGATGGCGCCGATGTTGAGCAGCGCCTTGGGCGTCTCGATCATCGCCCATAGTTTCACGCTGTGGGGAGCGAAATTATCGTCGAGCACGTCGCCGGCCGCGAGCAGGTCGCGCGGCGTGTCGACCTTGGGCAGAAGGATGCCGTCGGGTTCGCAGCTTGCGGCAGCCAGCAGGTCGTCGGCGCCCCATTCGCCTGATATCGCATTGATGCGCACGATCATCTCGCAGCGTCTCTCGGAATGGCCGGCGAAAATGCCGGCCAGTTTTTCGCGGGCGGCGATCTTGTCGGCCGGAGCGACGGCGTCTTCCAGGTCGATGATGATGGCATCGCAGGCAAGCTGCGCGATCTTGGCCAAGGCCTTGTCGCTGGAGGCCGGGATGTAGAGCACGGAGCGGCGCGGGCGATAGGTTTCCATGGATGATCTATGCCGCTTGTGGGCGGGTGAGGCAAGTCGGGGCATGAAGCTACCAATCTCCCCCACGAGGGGGGAGATCGGCAGCGTTTACCCCTGCACGAAAACTGCACGGGCCTGCGGAAAACCTCCTCGGATCCGCCCTGCCCTTTCCCCGCCCGCTTGCGAGACAAGCGGCATGCACAAGCGAGCAAAGCCCCGTTGGTCCCTGCCTCACCGACTGCGGAGCGAGGGCTGGTGGCTGGCCGATCCGCCGCGCGCGTGTCCCGTCGCAACCCTCATTCCCTTTGTCCGCAGAAGCCCGCCAACGGTTCGGCTGGAAGCCATCAGGAAAGCCAGGTCATGACAGCGTTGTTCTCCGCCGCGCCGAGCTATTGCAGCCGTTTCGGTGTCGCCATCCTGCTGGCAGCGCTCGCGGATTTTCTGTTCTATGGCCAGCCCGCCGGGATCACGGTTTTCCTGTTCGCCCTGCTGATTGCCGCGGCGGTCGTCGCTGTGCACCCGGCCGCCTTCAACGACGGCCGGGTCTGGCTCAAGCCCATCGCCTTGCTTGTCCCGCTGCTGCCGCTGGCTGAAAATGTCAGCACCCTGTCGGTCTCGATCGCGCTGGCGGCGCTGACCGTCTTCGCGCTTTCGTTGAGCGGTCGGCTGCGGCACAGCATCGCCCGCATTGCCGGGCAGATCGTGCTGTTCGGGCTGGCGGCGCCGTTCCGCTTCGTCATTGATTTCATCCGCTGGCGGAGGACGGCGCGGCGGTTCGGTGGGCGCCGCATCCGGCTGGCGGCGATCGCCGTCTGGGTGATGCCGCTGACGCTGGGCGCGGTCTTCCTGGCGCTGTTCGGTGCCGCCAATCCGGTCATCGACTATTGGCTGTCGCTGATCGATCTCGTGAGGCTGCTCGATCTTATCCAGCTGGCGCGGATTGCCTTCTGGCTGTTCGTGCTCGCCGCTGTCTGGGCTTTTCTGCGACCGCGCATGCCGCGCCTGGTTCGCCGCATCCCGCGCGCGTTGCCGGCGGTCAGCGCTCAAGCCGGCAAAACCGCCACCACCATCGAAGACATCCTGTTCGGCAAGGCCGCCATCCTGCGCGCCCTGATCGTCTTCAACATCCTGTTTGCGCTGCAGACGGCGCTCGACGCCGCCTATCTGTGGGGCGGGGCAGCGCTTCCCGATGGGCTGAGCTACGCCTCCTACGCGCATCGTGGCGCCTATCCCTTGATCGTCACGGCACTGCTTGCCGCCGGCTTCGTGCTGGCAGCGCTGCGACCCGGCAGCGAAACCTCGGCCGATCCGCTGATCCGCCGGCTGGTCTATGTCTGGGTGGCGCAGAACATCATGCTGGTCATCTCGTCGATCCTGCGGCTCGACCTCTATGTCGGCATCTATGCATTGACCTACTGGCGCGTCGCCGCCTTTGTCTGGATGGGGCTGGTGGCAGCAGGCCTTGCCCTGATCATTGCCCGCATCGCGCTTAGAAAATCCAACGAATGGCTGCTGTCCGCCAATCTTCTGACGTTATCCCTGACGCTTTATGCCGGCTGTTTCATCAATTTCGCAGCAACGATCGCCAATTACAATGTCGACCATTCCCTCGAAATGACCGGCCAGGGCATTCCCCTAGACGCCTGGTATCTTCACTCGCTCGGTCCGGGCGCGTTTCCCGCGCTTGATCGCTTCCTCGAGCACCAGGGCAAGACGGCGGCCGCCGGCACTGTCCGCGAACTGGCCGGCGTGCGCGGCAGCGACGAAATCTGGTATCGAACTATCCAGCAGAACTGGCGGGCCTGGAGCTTTCGCGACTGGCGGCTGCTTCGATATCTCGACACCAAGGAGCCGTTCGTGATTCCCTCCGCTATCGAACCTTCCATGCCGGGCCGCTGATCCATGCCGCATCACATCCTCGTCGCCGACGATGACCCGCACATCCGCGAGGTGATCTGCTTTGCCTTGGAGAAGGCCGGCATGAAAACGACAGGGGTGGCCGACGGTGCCGCCGCCTTGCAGGCAATCGGCCGCCGGGCACCGGACCTCGTCGTGCTCGATATCGGCATGCCGGAAATGGACGGGCTGGAGGTCTGCCGGCGGCTGCGGCACATATCCGATGTGCCGGTGCTGTTCCTCTCTGCGCGCGACGAGGAGATCGACCGCATCCTCGGGCTCGAAATGGGCGGCGACGACTATGTGACGAAACCATTCAGCCCGCGCGAGCTGGTTGCCCGCGTCAACGTCATCCTGCGGCGCGCCCGCCCGGCGGTGCCCGAACCGGCCGACGACAGGCAGTTTTCGCATGGCAAACTGGCTCTGGCGCCGGCCAGCCATACCGCCAGCTTCGACGGCAAGCCGTTATCGTTGACAGGAATAGAGTTCTCGATCCTGAAGGGGTTCCTGGCGCGGCCGGCGCATGTGCTCGACCGCGACGCGGTGACGGCCAGCGCCTATGCCGCAAACATCCACGTCGCCGGCCGCACCGTCGACAGCCACATCCGCAACATCCGCGCCAAACTGGCAGCCGTGGGTTGCCCAAATGTCATCGAGACGGTGCATGGCGTCGGCTTCCGGCTTGGCCGATGCGGCTGACGGCCTCCAGCAAATGGATCGGCCGCAAATGGCGGCCACGGCTTGCCACGGTCGTCGTCGCCATCCTGATCATGGTGATGGCCTTGCCACTGGTCGGCCTGTTCTTCTTCCGCCTCTACGAGAACCAGCTGATCCGCCAGACCGAGGCGGAGCTGATCGCGCAAGGCGCTGCCATCGCCGCCATCTATGCGCGGGATGTACGTGACGCCGGCATCCCACCGGAAAAGCTCGGTGCGCCGATGCCGGAGCCAAGTGGGGATTCAAGCCGCAGCGTCAATCCGGACCCGCTCTACAGGCCAATCGAACCGCAGCTCGATCTTGCCTCGGATTATGTCCTGCCGACCCGGCCGGCGGCGATGCCGGTGATCGTCGATCCCGCCTTCGCGGTGATCGGCGCGCGCCTGTCCGGCATCCTCGACGCCACCCAGAAAACCACGTTGGCCGGCTTCCGGCTGCTCGACCCCCGGGGCGTCGTCATTGCCGGGCGCGGCGAGGTCGGCCAGTCGCTCAGTGCGGTCGAAGAGGTGCGCACAGCACTTGCCGGCCACTATGCCAGCGCGCTCAGGCTGCGCATTCCCGACCAGCCGACGCCACCGCTCTATTCGGTCAGCCGCGGCACCAAGGTGCGTGTCTTCGTCGCCCTGCCGGTCGCTGTCGACGGCCAGGTCGCCGGCGTCGTCTATGTGTCGCGGACGCCCAACAACATCATCAAGCATCTCTATGGCGAACGCGGCAAGGTGACGTTGGCGGCGATCGCCATTCTCGGCGGCACGCTGCTCATCGGTCTCATCTTCCTGCGCACCGTCAGCCGGCCGATCTATGCGCTGATCGACCGCACCGAGCGCATCGCCGCCGGCGACCGCACGGCGATCCGGCCGCTCGACCACCACGGCACGCGAGAGATGGCGGAGCTGTCCGCAGCCTTCCTCGACATGGCCGAGAAGCTTCAGGCACGGTCGGACTCGGTCCAGACTTTCGCCACACATGTCTCGCATGAGCTCAAATCGCCGCTGACGGCGATCCAGGGCGCGGCCGAATTGCTGCGCGATTCCGGTGGCGCGATGGACGATGCGGAGCGGCGGCGTTTCTCCAACAATATCGTCACCGATGCGGGGCGGCTCAATCTGCTGGTGCGGCGCCTGCTCGACCTGGCGCGCGCCGAAAACCTGGCGCCGAGCGGCGAAAGCACATCGCTCGGTGCGGCACTGTCGCTGCTGCCCGTCGATAG
>NZ_RZPI01000310.1:0-6235 GCF_003998715.1 Mesorhizobium sp. M7A.F.Ca.CA.002.15.2.1 | reverse complement strand
CATGGACACCAGCTGGGGCAACACGGATTGGGAAACGGTGGCGTCGCGCAATCCGCAATTCCTCATCCTGCTCGATTACCAGGACGGTGGCGGCTACAGGAAGCTGCTCGATTTCCTGAAAGCGCATCCGGCCATGAAGGAGACAGACGCGGTCAAGAACGAGCGCTTCGTCGCCCTCCGCTACGCCGAGCTGACGCCTGGACCCGCCAACATCGAAGCGATCGACAAGATCGCCAAGGCCATGCACCCGGAAGCATTTTGAGCTTGCGCCATCCGGCATTTGCGTTGGCCATGCTGGCGGGAGCGGCGGCGATCGCCGCTCTCGCTCTGCTGTCGATCGCCTATGGCTCGACGCTGATCCCGCTGGCCGACGTTGTAGCAGCGCTTGGCCGCGCAATCGGCTTAGGCGGGCACGACGTGTCCGGGCCGGTCGGCAAGATCGTCGTCGATCTGCGGCTGCCGCGCACGATCCTGGCCATCTGCGTCGGCGCGGGCCTCGGCGTCGTCGGCGCGCTGCTGCAGACAGTGACCCGCAACGATCTCGCCGATCCGTTCCTGTTCGGCCTGTCGTCGGGCGCCGCCGCCGGTGCCGTTTCCGTCATCACCGTCTTCGGCGACAGCTTTGGCATCTGGACGTTGCCGGTCGCGGCCTTCACCGGCGGCATATTGGCCGCCGGCGTCGTCCTGCTGCTGGTCGCGCGGGTGAGGGGCCAAGGGCCGGAGCGGCTGATCCTCGCCGGCCTTGCCGTGTCCTTCATGTTCACCGCCTTGACCAACTACCTGGTCTTTGCCGGCGACCAGCGCGCCGCCCACTCCGTGTTGTTCTGGACGATGGGCGGCCTTGGCCTGGCGCGCTGGGACAATATCTGGCTCGGCGCGCTGGGTGCGGGCACCATTCTGGCTTACGCGCTGTGGAACCACCGCCGGCTCGATGCCTTCCTGGCCGGCGAAAACGCCGCCGAAAGCCTTGGCGTGCCAGTGGCGCGCATGCGCCGAATGACGTTTCTCGTCGCCGCCTTCTCGACGGCGATCCTGGTCTCTGTCGCCGGGGTCATCGGCTTCGTCGGGCTGATGATCCCGCATCTGTCGCGGCCGCTGGCAGGCCCCTTGCATCTGCGCCTGGTTGCCAGCTGCGCCGTCTTCGGCGCGGTGCTTTTGCTGGCCAGCGATCTTCTGGCCCGAACGCTGCTGCCGCCGCAGGAACTGCCGATCGGCATCATCACCAGCTCGGTCGGTGCGTTCTTCGTCGTCACCATGCTGATCCGCAACCGGCTTTGAGCGCCTTTGGCAACCGGTCGCCGGATCACACAGTCCAGAAATAGCGCACGATGTGGAAGAACACCGGGGCGGCGAAGACCAGGCTGTCGGTGCGGTCCATCATGCCGCCATGGCCTTCGATGAGATGGCCCCAGTCCTTGACGCCCTGGTCGCGCTTGATGGCCGAGGCGACCAGCCCGCCTAGGAATCCCATCGAGCAGGCGACGAAGGCCACGCCTGCCGCCTGCAGCGCCGAGAAGGGCGTCACGAACGACAACAGCGCGCCGAGCAGGCTCGCCGACACCAATCCGCCGATCAGCCCTTCCCAGGTTTTCGACGGCGAGACGTTCGGCGAAAACCGGTGTTTACCAAACAGCTTGCCGAAGATGTACTGCAGCACGTCGCTGCCTTGCACGACGATGATCAGGAAGGCGATCAGCAGCAAGGTGCGGCCTTCGAAGCCTGGCACGTCGAGTGTCAGCAGGGCGGGGACGTGGCTGACGCAATAGACCGAGATCATCACCGCCCATTGCTGCGCGGCGATCCGCTCGAGGAAGCGTTCGGTGTCGCCATGCAGCGCCGTGATGGCCGGCATCAAGAGGAAGCAGTAGACCGGAATGAAGATGACGAAGAGCCCGTACCAGGCGGTCCACACCAGCCAGTACTGAAACGGGATGATGATGCCGAACATGCCGAGCAGCACCCAATGGTCGCTGCGGCGCGTATGCGTCAGCGTCACGAATTCGCGCAGCGCGGCGAAGGAAATCAGCGCAAACAGGATGGTCATCCCGTAACGGCCGAAGAAGAAGGCGACCGTCATCAGCGCCACCATCACCCACCAGGCGTTGATGCGCTGCGTGAGATTGACAAGCGTCGAGCTCAGCGGCTTCGGCGCTCGCGCCGAAAGGATGGTGGCGACGATGCTGGCGGTGGTCAAAACCGCCAGCAGGCCGATGATCAGGATGGAGATCTCGTGGCGCATCAATCGTCTCGCTCGGGACGCGGGTTGAGCGCCAGAAGCGCGGCGTGGGCGCGCTCGAGAAAGGCGCGGCGTTCTTCGCCCGGGCCAACCGCGACAGGCGCGCCGAAAACGACGCGGCACAGCAGCGGCACCGGCAGGAACTGGCCCTTGGGCAGCACGCGCGACATGTTCTCGATCCAGCACGGGATCAGCTCGACCTCAGGCCGCGCCGTCGACAGATTGTAGAGCCCGGAGCGGAACGCCAGCAGCGGCTCTTCGGTCATGTTGCGTGTGCCTTCGGGAAACAGGATAAGCGAGTGCCCTTGGTCGAGAACCGACAGCATGATCTCGATGGGGTTTTCCTCAGGTCTCGTCCATTGCCGGTTGATGAGCACGGACGACAAGATGTCCTGCGCGATAAAGCGGCGCAGCCGCGACTTCCCCCAATATTCGCCTGCGGCAACAGCATGGGTGATCGCGCGCTCCCTTTCGCTGAGACAGGCCGACAAAAGGATGAAGTCGCCATGGCTGGTGTGATTGGCGAAATAGATGCGCTGCCGCTCGGAGGGCAGGCTGCCGTTCCAGATCGGCCGCACCCCGGTCACCATCCGGGCCAGAGCCGACAGGCCGACGGAGGTTACCGTCTGCAGCAAGGTGAAGGTCTTGAGCGAAAGCTTGTTCATCGCGGCGCCCAAAACCCTGCCGCCAGAAGCGCTGCGGCAAACAGAGCCAGGGCAGCGCGTTGCTTGAACAGCAAGCGGCTTGTGCCGGCCATGCGGTCATCGAGCAAGCGTGTCGCGAACGGAGCCGGTTTCAGGCGCATGCGCGCCAACATGTCATCCACCGCGGCACCGCCGGAAGCTTCGTCGTCATGGCTCGCCATCAGTCGGAACAGCAGCGCGTCGAATGCCAGCAATGCCGACAGCGCCAGCACAGCAACCGCGCTCGCGGCGGCGATCGACAAAGCGATGGCCGCGGGCAAGGTCTCGAAGGCACCGCGCGCCGACGCGGCTAGAGGCGCAAGGACATTTGCGGTCAGCACGATTGCGGCCGGCCACGCGGCCTGTCGCATCAGCATGCCGGCGAAGCGGTCGGTGCGGTCCTGATAGGTATTGCCTGTCATGACGCCGCCCGCCCAGTGGCCTCTGCAAGGTGGACCGGCCGGCCGGCGGCCGCGAGCATCTCGCGGGCGAGCGTCGGCGTCCCGGCCCTGCCGGTCGCCACCAGCCATTCGGCGACGACGCCGGCGCTGCGCTGGAAGCCGAGCGCGCAGCACACCAGGACGGTGCCGTCGCGGCGTGCATTCTCCAGCGCGCCGGCTGCCTGTTGCCGTATCGCCAGTGGCGGCGGCAACAGGTCGATCATCGGAAAGCTGATCCAGCGGCAATCGGTTGTCGCCGGCTTTTCGAGTTCGGCGGCGAGGTCGATGACCGTGCCGAAGCTGTTGGCCTCGCTTGCCGTGGGAAAGCGCCCGAGAAAGACACCTTCGGCAATCGCCACCTGGGGGGCAAGATTGCGCGTCCAGGCCCATATGTTTGCCCTGGCGCCGAGGCGATAAGGCAAGAGCAGGACACGGCTTGCAAGCGTCATGCTGCCATCGGCGGATTTCTGGAACACTTTTTCGCCTGCCCCTGCATAGGCGAGGGTGACGATGGCCAGCGCCAGCGCCGGCCAAAGCAGGAAGAGCGCGACGGCGCAAACGTAGGCACCGAGCGCGGCACCGGCCAGCGCGAGGACGGCGCCCATAGCGTAGAACCGCGCCAGCCGCCGCGCTTTCGCATCGTTGGTCAGCCGGAAGCCTGCAAACGGCAATGCGCCGCTGCGCGGAAACAGCCACAGCGCAAAGAACCCGAGCAGCGCGCCGGTCGGGATGTCGATGAAGTGATGCTGCCAGGTCGTCAGCACCGAGGCGCCGATCAGAAAGCACCAGCCGTGCCAGAGCGGCAGGAGCAACCCGCCGAGCCGGTGGCGCCAATGATCCCAGATGATCGCCAAAAGGGCGATGTGCAGCGAGGGGGCCTGGTTGAACGGCTTGTCGAAACCGCCGAGCACGGCAAACAGGAAGCCGGGCAGGCCGGTCGTCGCCGGCCGCACGAATGTAGCGGTCAGCGGGAACAGGATGAAGCAGATAACGGCGACGATTTGCGCGGTGAGATAGCGTCCGGCCAGACGGTCGACCCCTTGCCTGTCGTTGTTGAGCAGCAGCGACAGGCCGTAGAACAGGTTGATCGACCAATAGGGCACGATGGTCCAGGCGACGAACGGGATGCCGTGCTCCCACGAGAACACGATACTGCCGACATCGTCGCGCCGCGACGCCAGCCAGTTGGCGAAGCCGTAGCTGAGATAGAAGAACGGCGCCAGGAAGGCCAGCCACAGGGCTGCCCTGACGACCACCCGGCTATAGGGTTCGGCACGCGCCACGGATGCAGGCGATGACACCATGCTGCTCAGCGGCGCCGCGCGAGCGAGACGGTGAAGATGCCCCATTGGTCGATGCGCTGGTCGAGCTTTTCGAAACCGGCGGCTTCGACGAACTGGTCCATTTCGCCTTGCGTGCGCCGGCGCATCACCCAGGCCTCGCCGCCGCGATGCGAGGTCAGGCTGCGGGCGATCATCTCGAGCTGCGGGTGCCAAGGCTGGTTGGTGTAGAGCAACAGGCTGCCCGGCTGCATGGCGCTGGCCAATCCACCGAGCGACCGGGCGATCATCGCATTGTCCGAGAATAGCTCGTAGAGGCCGGAAACGATGGCGAGGTCCGGCGCCGGATCGGCGTTGGCGAGCACGTCGGCATCGAAAGCGTCGGCGCGCTGGAACGTGACGTCAGCCGGCAATTGCCGCTCCGTGATCAGCTTGCGGCCAAGCTGCACGTTGAGGTCGGAATAATCCTGCAGACGCACGCTCGCCGGCTGGTCGGGGCTCTTCACGATGGCATCGAGAACATAGCGGCCGTGGCCGGCGGCGATGTCGAGAATATGCACTGGCCGGCCAGTGGTCTTGAGCGTTGCCAGGCAAGAGCCGATCAGTTCTTCGAGATGCAGCTTGCGCTGGCGGATGCCGCGCCAGCCGATAGCTTCCAGGAAGACACGGTCGACGACGCGGCCAAGGGGCGTAAGTCCGCGCGCGTCGTTTTCGTAGACATAATCCAGCGTCGAGCCGGAATCGAAGCCGGTGGCAATGCCGGTCTTCATGCCTTGGGAGACCCAGGCGCCCATGCGGATGGAGGCGCGGCTGAATGCCCAATAGAGGCCCTTTGGCGACATCAACGCGAGCGGTGAAGCAAGCCGGTCGGCCTCGTCGCGTGTGTAGCCGGCAATGTCCGCCTGCTTCAGGTCGACCGGCGCATCCGGTGCCGCGAACTGCCTGGCCAGGAACGGCCGGATCAGGTCGAGGGCCTTTGCCCGGTCGCGTTCGCCCAGCGTGTCGTGGAAGAAGCCCGGCAGCACATGACGTTCCTTGATGCGGCTGCCGAGATTGACGAAGAACTCGTGCTGCGGGCCGTGGCGCACGACCCAATCGCTGCCCGAAAGCAGAAGCTGCGTCGGCGCGGTGATGGCGCGGGCGTCCGCAACGATGCGGGCTGCATGCTGATAGAGTTCGACCAGGATGTTGGAAGCGATCGGCCGCGTGATCAGTGGATCGCTCTCGAAAGAGGCGATTCGCACGGGATCATGGGTCAGGAATTTCGCCTTGACGTAGGAATTGACGAAGAAGCGGCCCTTGATCTTCTGCCAGAGCGCTATGCCCTCCTTGGCGAAGGGCACGTAGAGTTTTACCGAGAAGGCCGGTGAGGCCAGCACCATGGCGCGCAGCTTCGGCGCATAGTCATGCACCCAGGCGGCGGCCAGAACGGCGCCGAAGGACTGCGCGATCAGCGCGATATCGCGCGTGGCGAAGCCATCCCTTTCAGCGATCTCGCGCATGAAGCAGTCGATGTCGCGCACCAGCGCCGAGAAGGACGGGGCATAGCCGCGCTCGCCGGACGAACGGCCATTGCCGCGGGCATCCCAGGCATAG
>NZ_RZPI01000030.1:0-19169 GCF_003998715.1 Mesorhizobium sp. M7A.F.Ca.CA.002.15.2.1 | reverse complement strand
ATGTCGCCGATGTCGTGCAGCAGCGCGCAAGCGATCCAGTCGGTGTCTGCGCCGTCGCGCCAGGCACGTGTCGCTGCCTGCAGCGAATGGCCGAGCCGGGTGATCTTGTAGCCGGAAAGACCCGCGTCGAGCTGCACCAGCGCGTCGAGCAGCCGCTCGCCGGTCCTGGCCGCATAGTCGATTTCATGCGCGGTCAGGAACTCGTAGTCGTCCCGGTCGCCATCCTTCATCGCGGTGAATTTTACGGTAGTCATGCCGACCCTCCCGACGAATAATTATGCCGCGATCGGCGCCCGCTTGGTGAGGTTGAGCTTCTGCCGTACCTCTTCCGGTCCAAGGATTCTGGCGCCGAGATTGGTGACGATGCTGGCGGCGCGCTCGACCAGCTGTGCATTGGTGGCCAGCACGCCCTTGTCGAGCCACAGATTGTCCTCCAGCCCGACGCGGACATTGCCGCCGGCCAGCACCGCCGCCGCGGCATAAGCCATCTGGTTGCGGCCGATGGCGAAGGCCGACCAGTTCCAGGTCGACGGCACATTGTTGACCATGGCCATGAAGGTGTTGAGATCATCAGGCGCACCCCACGGCACGCCCATGCAAAGCTGCACCAGCGCATCCGGGTTGAGCACCTTTTCCTCGACCAGTTGCTTGGCGAACCACAGATGGCCGGTGTCGAAAGCCTCGATCTCCGGCTTGACGCCGAGCGCCGTCATCATGCCGCCCATGGCGCGCAGCATGCCGGGCGTGTTGGTCATGACATAGTCGGCCTCGGCGAAATTCATGGTGCCGCAGTCGAGTGTGCAGATTTCCGGCAGGCATTGGCGCACATGTTCCATGCGGTTGGTGGCACCGCCCATGTCGGTGCCTTTTTCGTTGAGCGGCAGCGGCGCTTCCGGCGATCCGAACACCATGTCGCCGCCCATGCCGGCGGTCAGGTTCAGGATGACGTCGACTTCTGCCGCGCGGATGCGCTCGGTCACTTCGCGGTAGAGATGTACGTCGCGCCTCGGCCTACCGGTCTCGGGATCGCGCACATGGCAATGCACGATGGCGGCGCCCGCCTTGGCCGCATCGATGGCGGAATCCGCGATCTGCTTGGGCGAGCGCGGCACATGCGGGCTGCGGTCCTGCGACCCGCCGGACCCGGTCACGGCACAGGTAATGAAGACCTCACGGTTCATCGCAAGCGGCATGGAACTCTCCTCCGAAAGAAATAGACCTCAACAATGCCCGACTTGCCGGAAACTGTTTTGCGTTTTACGAAGCTTCCATGACGAAAAGCGAAAAACCAACGATCTTTCGCGCCGAGCGCTCGCCGCTTAGGGTGACGCTGCTGGTATTTTCCGGTTCGTCGATCATGTGCGTCGCATCCGCCGTCGATCCACTGCGCGCGGCCAACCGCATCTCCGGCGAGACCCTGTTCGATTTCAAGCTGGTCTCGGTGACCGGCGAGGCTCCAGTCACCACTTGCGGCCTGCCGGTGGCGGTCGGCGGCCGCTTCGATGCGGGCGAGTCGACCGACGTTCTTGTCGTCGTCGCCGGCTTCGGCACCCAGAACTATGCAACCTCGGCTCTGTTGTCCGGCCTGCGCCGGGCCGCACGGACAGCACGCGCTTGCGGCGGTGTCGAAGCCGGCACCTGGCTGGTGGCGCGCGCCGGCCTGCTGGAAGGACGCAGCGCCACCACCCACTGGGAGGACATGGAGGATTTTTCCTCGGCATTCCCCGGCGTCGATGTCCGCCCTGACCGCTATGTTATCGACGGGCCGGTGTTCACCTCGGGCGGCGCGTCGCCGACCTTCGACCTGATGCTGCATCTCATCCGCACGAGGCTCGGCATGGCCGTCGCGCTCGATGTCGCCAGCGTCTTCATCTACGACCAGGCGCGCGCCGCCACCGACGCACAGCCGCTGGTCTCGCTCGGCCGGCTCGATGGCTATGATCCGCGGCTGGCGCAAGCGATCCGGCTGATGGAAGCGCATGTCGACCAGCCGCTGACCATTGAAGCGGTGGCCAAGCGCGCCGGCGTGACGGCACGGACGCTGGAGAGCATCTTTCGCAAATCGATCGGCGAGACACCGGGCGCCTATTATCTCAGGCTGCGCCTGGGCGCCGCGCGCCGGCTGGTGGTCGATACAAGGATCGCCATGGCCGATATTGCCGGGCGGACCGGATTCTCATCCGCCGCGGCGTTTTCAAGAGCGTTTTCAAGGGCTTTCGGCGAAGCGCCGGTCAGGCTGCGCCGGGGCTGACTATGATAGAATCAGGCAGCGTTCTGACGGTCGCTGCCGCCGTCGATCTGCGAGCGCATTTGCTTGGCAAGATGGGTCTCGAAACGGCTGGCCACAGCGCGATCCCATTCGTTCGAGCGGCGCGTGCCGTCCTTCGGATGCGGCATTGCCATCAGCCGGTCGATGATCGATCCAGCCTCGCCAGGTGAGAGCAGGGCGTCGATTTCACGTTCGTTCTGCATATCGGTTCGCCTCCTTCTTCCTCTCCCGCCACGAGCCACTCTTATACGAGATTCGTGACGGCAGTTTGAAGGCAAGAGCGAGGTCATTGAAGGGCGTCGAAGGGCAAAACCATGTCGCTGGACCGGGCCATGCGCAAAGCTGTTCCTGCGCCCAGGCAGGTCAGGTCAACGAGAAATCTATTGTTGGATTGCGCAATTCCCAAGGCAAAGCGCTGTACGCTTTTCCCGGGGAAACCGGTACCCACTTTTCCTGGAATTGCTCAAAGCCGCTTTTCGAACAGCACCGTGGTGAAGCCACTGTCCCATTCGTCATCGGGATAGCGGCTTTTCTCGATATAGCCGACCGCTTTGTAGAGTGCTTGTGCGGGCAGGTTGAACGTGTCGGTCTCCAGCCGCGCCTGCGCCAATCCGGCCGCACTGACCGCCTGTTCGGCATGGGAAAGCAGCTTGCGGCCGACACCTTGGCCTTGACGGGATGCCATCACGTGCAGGGCCTCGATGAAATCCGCGCGCCAATGGATCAAGCCGGCGACCTCGCCATCGATCTCGGCAATGGCGAATTCAGGCCAGCTCTGGTCGACATAGCGCCCGCCAATATCCGTCTCGACATAGCGTTGCGCGGCTGCTTCGGTGATGTTCGGCAGCCAGGTGCCTTCGAAGGTTTCCTGCAGCACCTGCTTCAGCGCCGGAATATCGCTCGCCTGCGCAGGGCGCACGATGATTCGATCCTCTGCCATTTCCGTCTCCTGCCAATGCATGTCGCCCAAAGTGCACAGCGGTTTGGGACGACGACATGCCGCCGCACGGGCCCTCTTTCGGTGACACGTGTAGCGTCCTGGTCCCACGCAGGCTGCCGAAGATCTGTGCGATCCTCGGCAGCTTGTCGCGAAGTGGGCTGACTAGCAGATGGCGATGGCGGCGGCTTTCAGCCAGTGGCGCCGGATGTCGGTCCAAAGATGAAGCGGCGCTCGCCCTACACGTAGCGGTTGACGATGTTTTCCAGCAGTTCCTGGCGGCCGGACCTCGGCTGCGGCTCGATCTTCTTCTTGACGACACGCTCGGCGATATCCTCAAGCGTGCGCTTGCCGGCAAGCATCGCCTTGCCCTCGGCCGTGTTCCAGCCGGCATAGCGTTCGGCCAGCGGCGCCGACAGTGCCTTGTCCTCGACCATGCGCGCCGCGGCTTTCAGGCCGCGAGCGCAAGAGTCCATGCCGCCGATATGGCCGATCAGCAGGTCCTGCGGATCGAGCGACTGGCGGCGCAGCTTGGCGTCGAAATTGGTGCCGCCGGTCTTGAAGCCGCCAGCCTGCAGGACTTGGTAGTAGGCCAGTGCCATTTCCGGCACGTTGTTGGGGAACTGGTCGGTGTCCCAGCCCGACTGGTAGTCGTTGCGGTTCATATCGATCGAACCGAAAATGCCGAGCGCATTGGCCAGAGCCAGTTCGTGCTCGAAGGAATGGCCGGCCAGGATGGCGTGGCCCTGCTCGATATTGACCTTGACCTCCTTCTCCAGCCCGAAGCGCTTGAGGAAGCCGTAGACCGTGGCGACATCGTAATCGTACTGATGCTTGGTTGGCTCCTGCGGCTTCGGCTCGATCAGGATCGTGCCCTTGAAGCCGATCTTGTGCTTGTAGTCGACGACCATGCTGAGGAACCGGCCGGCCTGTTCCTGCTCGCGCGCAAGGTCGGTGTTGAGCAGGGTCTCATAGCCTTCGCGCCCGCCCCACAGCACGTAGTTTTCGCCCTTCAACCGCTTGGTGACGTCGATACAGCTTTTTACCGTCGCCGCCGCATAGGCAAAGACATCCGGATCGGGATTGGTGGCCGCGCCCGACATGAAGCGGCGGTTGGAGAACAGATTGGCGGTGCCCCAAAGCAGCTTGACGCCGGTCTGCTTCATCTTGCCCGCGAAGTAGTCGGCGATCTCATCGAGGCGCGCCGCACTCTCGGAAAAATCCTTGCCTTCCGGCCGTACATCGGCGTCGTGGAAGCAGAAGTAGGGCGCGCCGAGCAACGAGAACATCTCGAAGGCGACGTCTGCTTTCAGTTTTGCCAGCTCCATCGTGTCGACGCCGCCGGCCTTGGGAAACCACGGCCGGTCGAAAGTCTGGCCGCCGAACGGATCGCCACCCGGCCAGGCAAAGGAGTGCCAGTAGGCAACGGCGAAGCGCAGATGATCTTCCAGCCGCTTGCCGGCGACGACCTCATCGGGATTGTAGAACCTATAGGCCAGCGGATTGGTCGAATCCGGCCCTTCATATTTGATCTTCTGGATGTCGCCGAAAAATCCACTGCTCATGATTTCTGTCCTCTCACAAAGTTCTGACGCCATTACCTCAGGCGTAATTGGTTTCACGCCGGCGCTGGTTGAAAAGGGTCATGTCAAAGCCACCAAACGAAGGAGACAGACCATGACCGACCTCACCAAGATCGCTGAAAACTACATCACCGCCTGGAACGAAAGCGATGCCGGCCGCCGGGCCGAATTGCTCAAGGCGACCTTCACGGAAGACGTCAGCTACCGCGATCCGCTCATGCAGGGTGATGGCCATGAAGGCGTCGCGGCTCTGATCGACGGCGTGCAGCAGCGCTTTGCCGGTTTCCGGTTCTCGCTGAAGGGTACGCCGGACGGTTTTGCCGACAAGATCCGCTTCTCGTGGAATCTCGGACCTGAGGGGACGCCTTCGGTGATCGAAGGTACCGACATCGGAATCATCGAGAACGGCCGCCTCAAGAGCGTCACCGGTTTTCTCGACAAGGTGCCGGCGCAGTGAGCCGGACAGCCGCGGCGTGGGCGAAAGATCGCTCACGCCGTGGCGACCCTGATTGCCGGATAAAGCGCCCGGTAGCGCTGATAGGCATCGGCATAGGCGCCGCCGAGCGCCGCATCCGGTTCGATAGTTGCGTCCGTCCTCGGGGCCGTACAGATTTCGAGCGGATCGGCACCCGTCGCCGCGATCAGGCCGAGCCGCGCGGCACCAAAGGCGGCGCCGAAGTCGCCGTCGGCAGGAATGTCGACAGGCAGTTGAAGCGCGGTGGCAATCGCCTTCAACCAGTAGCGTGAGCGCGAACCGCCGCCGATCGCCGTCACCCGCGTCAAGGCTGTGCCGGCCGTGGCCAGCGCTTCGAGGCTGTCGCGAAAGGCAAAGGCTACACCCTCCAGCACGGCCTGGGTCAGCACGGCACGGCTCGATTGATGCGCCAGTCCGGTGAACGCGCCGCGAATGGCGGAATCATTGTAGGGCGTGCGCTCACCCGAGAGGTATGGCAGGAAGGACACGCCGCTCGGCGCCTTCAATGTGTCGCCGAGCTCAGTGGTCAACTCGCCGGCGCTCTTCCCGGTGATTTCCGACAGCCAGTTGAGCGAATCGGTTGCCGACAGGATGACCCCCATCTGGTGCCAGGTGTTCGGAAGCGCGTGGCAGAAGGTGTGAACCGCGCTAGCCGGGTTGGGCAGGTAGGAAGCGTTGGCGGCAAACAGCACACCCGACGTGCCGAGCGAAACAAAAGCGTGGCCGGCGCCAACCGTGCCCATGCCGCAGGCCGAGGCCGCGTTGTCGCCGGCGCCACCGGCGATCGGAATGCCGGCCTGGACGCCCCACTTCGATGCCAATTCGCTGCGCAATGCGCCTGCCTTCTGCGTACCCTCGACCAGCGACGGCATCTGCTTTTCATCGAGCGATGTCGCCGCGAGCAAATCCGCACTCCAGCGCCGCTTGCCGACATCGAGCCAGGACGTGCCGGCAGAATCCGACATTTCCGAAATGTGCTCGCCCGAAAGCCAGAGCCGCAGGAAATCCTTGGGCAGCAGCACTTTTGCGACCTTGGCGAAGACAGCGGGCTCGTTTTTCTTCACCCAGGCCAGTTTCGGCGCGGTGAAACCGGGAAAGACGATGTTGCCGGTCAGGGCGCGGAAACGCGGATCGGCATCGAGGACGGCGGCCTCGGCATGGCTGCGCGTGTCGTTCCACAGGATGCAGGGGCGCAGCACCTTGTCGGCGGCGTCAAGCAGCGTGGCGCCATGCATCTGGCCGGACAGGCCAATGCCCTTGACTGCCGCGAGTTCATGCGGATGGGAGGATTTGAGCTCGGCGATTGCGTCTTCGCAGGCCCGGATCCAGTGCTCGGGATTCTGTTCCGACCAGCCGGGGTGCGGCCGTGAAACATCAAGCGAACCATGGCCGGAACCGATGACGGTTTGCCCGGCATCGATCAGCAGCGCCTTGACGCCCGACGTCCCGAGATCGAGGCCCAGATACATGTCTTCCTCCCACGCCAGTTAATTTTTTCGGGTCTCGAAAAAATCTGGCTTGGCCAGTTTTTAAAACAAGATCCGCTTCGGGTCAATTCTCCGACAAATCGGCGGCGCGTCGCACAAACAGCGCTGACAGCGGACTGTCGGGCCGCGCCATCGAACGCTCCGCCGTGAGCGCCTTGGCCAGCGCACCCTCACCGGCGCGCAAGGCCGCCTCGATCAGCGTCAGGTCGATGACGTCGCGCTGGGCGTGGCTGCCACCGAAACGATGTGCGATCGCGCGGATCGGCCGGATCAGGCGCGCGGTCTCGGCGTAGCTGCCCTCACCGAATGCCTTGATGGCGAGCGTCAGCGGATGGCCGACATCCCGCGTGAAAGCCGCATTGTCGTCGCTGCCACGCATGGCCTCGCGCTGAGCCTCGAGCAAGGCGAGGGCCGGCGCATCTAACCCGGCACCCACGAAGGCCATCATCGCGTGGGCGTCGTTGAAGGCATAAAGACCCGCTCCCGCCTTGCCCCAGTTGGCGGCGAGTGCCGCCCAGCGGTCGCCGACATCGACGCCGCCGAGGTGGAGCCGCCACAGGATTGCCGAGGCATCGACCATGTTGAGCGCCATCGTCGATTGCACGCTGTAGATAGGGCCGTCATAGAGGGCCAGCACCGCGTCGGTCTCGCCGAGATCATAGTGGAACAGCGCCAGGTGCCACCAATTGTGGACCTGCAGGAAGCTCTCCCGTGTCCACGCTTCCGGATTGGCGCGCATCCAGGCAATGCCATCCCTTTGCCGGCTTTGCATCTCCATGACATGGGCGACGGCGTGCTGCGCCCAGCCGTCGCGCGGCTCGATGTCGACTGCCTCGCGGCCAAGCTGCTCGGCCCTGACATAGTCACCCATTTCCTCCAGCCCGAAAGCCTGCATGCCGAGCATGGCGTGGTAGCCGGGCATGCCGCTTTGCCACGAAGGCAGGGCACGAGCGATGCGGTCGCGCAGCATGCGGGCATTGCCGGTGAAGAAATCGATCTGGTGGCCGACCTGCAGCGCCAGCCCGTCGCGCGGGGTCTCGATGGTGATGTCCTCGAGAACGCGGCTGGCCTCATGCCAGCGCCCGCTGGCGAGATGGCCAAGGGCCGAGACATGCGCCCGCTCGCGCGTGGTCGCGGCAAGCGGCAGTGCGGCCTCGTGGCAAGCCTTGGCCACGGCCGTCGCCTCCCGCTCGGTGGCGAGGCCGAACAGATATCCCTTGAAGACATGGGCCATGACGAAGCCGGGATCTTCCGCGATGGCGCGGTCGACGGAAGCTACGGGATCGCCGATGAAGCACTGCAGTTCACGCACTGCCTGGCTGTAAGGCGTGAATCCCGCCTCCGTCGCGCCCGAAAGTGCCAGGCCGAATGCGTCCCTGATTGCCATGCGATGTCCTTTATCGACCCGTGACAGGCCCTTGATCCTTCGGCCCAAAGCGATCCTAAAGCATAGGCCACGGACACGCCAACCGTGCGCTACGCCAGACCTTTCAGTAGTCTTTGCAGTTTAGCAACCATGCGGGGCAGATTAGGCTTTGTAAAATTGAATGAATTGTGTCTTCATTGCGGCGGCTGGCGGGGGCTGGAAATCGCGAATCGAGAGGGGACGCGATGCGGCATGTGAAGAACTCGCTTCCGAACAGTCGTTCGGCGGATGCGCAGGTGACAATTGCTTCGCAACGGCGAAAGCCGCATCCGTTACATCCGTGGCTTATTAGCATCCTCTCAACTACAGCTTTTGCGTTGCTGCCCAACTCCGCCGCGTTTGCCGCATGCGTGCTGGCTCCATCCGCCGGAAACACCGTCTACACCTGTGACAGCGGCGACTCAGCCGGCAGCCTCACCGATCTCGACGGCGACAACACGCTGAATTTTCCCGCCGGCGGCACCGGGCAGATATCAGGCAATGTGACCTTTGGCGTCGGCACGGACCGGCATCGACATGCAGTCAGGCACCATAACCGGCACCGTCGATCAGGGTGGCGGCACGGATTTCTTCAAAATTGGCGCGGGCACCGTCACCGGCAATGTCCAGCAGGGCGCCGGCATCGACGACTTCAACATGAGCGGCGGCCAGATCGGCTCGCTCAACCAGGGCGACGGCCTCGACACCTTCACCATGACCGGCGGACGCATCGTCGATTTCTTCGACGATGGCGACCACGCCGTGATGACCGGTGGCCGCATCGGCCGGGTCAACATGAAGCTCGATCAGAACTATTTCAACATGTCAGGCGGCACCATCGACCGCAACCTCGTCACTGGCTTCGACAAGGACACGATCATCCTGTCGGGCGGCACCATCGGCGGCAACATCAGCGTCAGCGGCGGCAATGACAGCGTCACGGTCACCGGCGGCACGGTCGGTGGCGATATACTGATGAGCTTTGGCGCCGACAATTTCGTCTGGAACGGTGGCGGCATCATCTATGGTTCCGTCGATCTCGGCGGCGATAACGACACCGCCAGGCTCAGCAACCTCACCAACGCCAATCTCGGTGCCACGGATGCCATATCAGGTGGTGCCGGCACCGATGCGCTGACCCTGGACAACGTCAAACTGGATGGCGTCAGCCGGCTCCAGAACTGGGAAAGCATCGACGCCACCAATGACACCCAGCTGACGATGGACAGCAATCTGGTGCTCGGCGACAGCGGCACCGGCACGGGTTCGCTCAGTGTCGATGCCGCAAGCACGCTCTACGGCGGCGGCTTCAATGCGGCGATCCAGGCGTTTACGGCAGGCCAGCTGGCGCAGGTCACCAATGCCGGGCGCATCGACCTGACCAATGGCAGCACCGGCGCCACCGACAGCCTGACGATTTCGGGCAATTATGTCGGCCTGGGTGGCCTGCTGCTTATCCAGACCGAGCTCGGTGACGATTCCTCCGCATCCGACAAGTTGGTCCTGTCGAGCGGAACGGCTTCCGGTTCGACCGGCATCTCCGTGGTCAATCTCGGCGGCGCGGGGGCTGCGACCACGCAGGACGGCATCATGGTCATCCAGGCAATCAACGGCGCCACCTCGGGCGCCACGACATTCGCGCTCGACGCCCCGGTCGCCGCCGGGGCCTTTGAATATTATCTGTTCAAGGGCGGCGTCAGCGCCGGCAGCGAGGAGAACTGGTACCTGCGCTCGACGCTGAACACGCCGGCCCCCCCGGCCGCAGCCCCCCCGGCGCTGGAGCCTGCTCCGCCGCCGGCACCTGAGCCGCCGGCGGCCGAACCGCCGCCGCCGCCGCCCATCGACCCTGCGCCGCCGCCTCCGCCGGAATCCACCCCCGGCGATCCCGATCCGGTTGATCCGGCGCCGCCGGTCGTGCCGACCGATCCGCCGCCCGCGACACCACCGGCACCACCACCGGCACCAGTGGCGGATCCGCCCCCGCCACCGCCGGTGGTGCCAACTGAGGTGCCCGACCTGCCGACACCGGCGGCGGGCGAGGAAATCCTGCTCTATCGCCTCGAGGTTCCGGTCTATTCGGCCTTGCCGCCGGTCGCCGAACATCTGGCGATGACGACGCTCGGCACATTCCACGAACGGCGCGGCGAGCAGAGCCTGTTGTCGAACACCGAGCTGTCGCCGGTCTGGGGCCGCATCTTCGGTCAGGACAGCAAGATGGCCTATTCAGGAACGGTATCGCCGTCCTTTGACGGCACCCTGTTCGGCCTCCAGGCGGGCTTCGATCTGTTCGGCCGCGAAACCGCGTCGGGCCAGACCGATCGCGCCGGCCTGTTCGTCGCCTATGCCAGCATGAATGGCGACGTGCGCGGCCAGGCGCTGGGCAGGGACAATCTGTCCGTCGGCAGCATGGATATCAACGGCACCAGTATCGGCGGCTACTGGACCCGGATCGGTCAGGGTGGCTGGTACCTGGACGGCGTCCTCACGGCCACCTTCTTCGGCGGCAACGCAACATCGTCGCGCGACATTGGCATCGACGTCGGCGGGACCGGCGTCACCGCTTCGCTGGAAGGCGGCTATCCCATCGCGCTGGCGCAAGGCTGGACGCTTGAACCGCAGGCGCAACTGGTCTGGCAGCAATTGTCGCTCGACGATGCGTCGGACCGCTTTGCTTCGGTTTCCTTCGATACGGACGGCAGCGTGACCGGCCGGCTCGGCGCACGGCTGCAAGGCGAAACAGCGATCAATGGCATGGCGCTGCAGCCGTATCTCAAGGCCAACATCTGGCACGATTTCGGCGGCACCAGCCATGTCAATTTCGACACCACCGACATCTCGACCGAGGGCAGATCGACCTCGTTCGAGTTCGGCGGCGGCGTGATTGCCAAGGTGACGGACAAGGTCAGCATCTTCGCCACCGGCGACTACACCACCAATCTCGGTGGCGACAAGCGTCGGATCCTCGAAGGCAATCTGGGCTTCAGCGTCAAATGGTAAGGCCGGTCAAAAAGACAGCTTAATTGCTGGAACGCATCGCCACCGTGGCGATGCCGGCGCCGACCAGCAGCGTACCGCCGGTGCGGTTGAAGATGCGGATCGCCTTGGGATTGCGCACCACGTTGCGTGCGCGTGCCGCGATCAGCGCATAGCCGAAGGCATTGGCGAAGGCGAGCGCCAGGAAGGTCGTCTCGAAGATCAGCATCTGCGTCCAGAAATCGGCGTGCCGGTCGAGGAACTGCGGCAGGAAGGCAACGAAGAACGTGATGCTTTTCGGGTTGAGCGCGGTGACCAGCCAGGCGTGCGCCATCATCTTGGCCGAGGAGACCGCGTCGGTGCGCGGTTCGGCCTTCAACGCGCCGCCGGCGCGAAACAGTTTCACGCCAAGATAGATCAGATAACCGGCGCCGATCAGCTTCAGGATGGTGAAGACGGTCGCCGAGGCCGCCAGCAGCGCGCCGATACCCAGCATCGACAACGTCATCGCAGTGAAATCCCCCAACGCCACGCCGACGGCCATCGGCAGAGCGGTACGCCAGCCCTGGCCCAGCGCATAGGACACGACCAGCAGGATGGTCGGACCTGGAATGATGAGAAGGATCGTCGATGCGGCAGCGAAGGCGGCCCAGTTTTCGAAGGACATGCTCGTCTCCTTTGAGCTTAAAGAAGAGGATAAATCCTTAGGCCCGGGAGAATGTAAAGAGGCGATTTCCCTAACTGCGCCAGCGGCAGATCGGTGTCAGTTCGCGCCGCTCAGCGTGCTCACTATATCGGCCAGGCTGACATTGGCACCGAGAACGGTTGCCGCCGCGACAATGGCAGCGGCAAAAAGCTTGATGTCGGTTTTTAAGGTCTTGCACATGGAGGCCCCTCGCTGATGGTTCGAGGAGTAGGAGACGCCGGCGCCGGGAATATGACTCGACCGAGGTCTTTTTGTGCAGCAGCCTTCGTTCAAGTTCAGGCAAGAAGGTCGAACATCGCCAAGGCCATGCGCAAATGCAGGCTGTGCAAGGTCTTCACGCTTTATCAACCATGAATGAGGAAAATGCCTGCTATCCGGCCGGACCGTGCTTCCCGCCGACAGCGTAGGGTCTGGGTATATGCGTGAGTTGCCGCAAGGTCTGACGCCGCCGCGAAATGGCGACGCAATCGAAACCGATCATCATCTTTCCCGCCGCGCCATCCTGTCCGGGGCAGGGGCGCTTGCGCTGCTGAGCGCCGCCGGTTGCTCGACCTCGGGCGGCGGCCTGCCGGCGCTCGAGCTCGACGACGTCACCACGGGTTCCGTGCGGCCGATCCGGCCAAGCATCAGCGTCGACAAGAACGTCACCAGTCCCGGGGTCATGTATGCCGGGCTGACCGACGGCGGCTTCAACGTTCCGGAAGTGCCATATCTGAAGGTCAAGCCGGAATTCCGCCGCCAGATCGTCGTCGACACGACAGGCGAGGCGCCCGGCACCATCGTCGTCCATCTCAAGGAGCGCATGCTCTATTTGGTCCAGCCGGGCGGCGATGCCATCCGTTATGGCGTCGGCATCGGCAAGGACGGTTTCCGCTGGTCCGGCCGCGCCAACATCCAGTACGGCAGGGAATGGCCGACCTGGACGCCGCCGCCGGAGATGATCGCCCGCAAGCCTGAACTGGTGAAATGGCAGGCCGGACAGCCCGGCGGCCTCACCAATCCGCTCGGCGCGCGTGCCCTCTACATCTACCAGGACGGCAAGGACACCGGCTATCGCATCCACGGTTCGCCCGAATGGTGGAGCATCGGGCAAGCGATGTCGTCGGGCTGCGTGCGCCTGATCAACCAGGACATCATCGACCTCTACAGCCGCGTCTCCAAGAAAAATCCGGTCGTCGTCGTCTGACGCTTATGCGGCGTGTTGGCGCCGCTCGAAACTCCCGTTGCGCGATGCGACAAGACAGGCCAAGGTGCCTTGAAAACCATCGCGCCGGGAGAAATCAAGCATGGCTGGAACGTTTGTCATCGCGCAGGGCGGCGGCCCAACCGCCGTCATCAACCAGACGGTTGTCGGGGCGACGCTGGAGATCCGCAAGCGGCATCCCGGTGCCAAGGTGCTGGGCTCGATCCATGGCGTGCGCGGCATCCGTGACGGCAATTATGTCGACCTTTCCGCCATTCCGGAAGACCGCCTGCGGCTGATTGCCGGCACGCCGAGCGCCGCCCTCGGCTCGACGCGCGACAAGCCCGACGCCGCCTATTGCGATGTCATCCTCAACGGCCTGAAGAAGGCCGGCGCCGACGCCTTCATCTATATCGGCGGCAACGACACGTCGGGTACCCAGCAGATCCTGACCGACGCCGCCGGCGGCTCAATTGCCTTTGTTCATGCGCCAAAAACCATCGACAATGATCTCGAGGAAAACGACCACACGCCGGGCTTTATTTCGGCGGCCGAGTTCGTCGCCGGCGCCTTCCTGTCCGTCGATCTCGATTTTCGCGCGCTGCCCGGCATCTATGTCGGCATCGTCATGGGCCGGCATGCGGGCTTCCTGACCGCGGCTGCCGCTGCCTGGCAGCTCGACCCCGACAGCGGCCCTCATCTCGTCTACGTGCCCGAGCGGCCGTTCTCGGCCGCTGGCTTCATCGACGACGTGCGTGCCACGCTCGATCGCCACAAGCGCTGCATCGTCGCCGTTTCGGAAGGCGTCAGCACCGCCGACGGCAAGGCATTGGTCGAAAGCCTGGTGCCGCCGGACAAGCTTGAGCGCGACGCGCATGGCAACGTCAAGCTGTCGGGCAGCGACCTGCCGGCCGCACTCGAGCGCGCGTTGGCGGAAGGCCTGCCCGGCAAGCGTGCCCGCGTCGACGCGCTCGGCTACATGCCGCGCGGCTATATCGGCGCCATCAGCGCGGTCGACGCGCAGGAGGCTTTCGATGCCGGCGCTTTCGCGGTCACCGTCGCCGAACAGGGCGGCGGCTCGGTGGCGCTGCAATATGACGGCACCAGAACGGTGCTGAAGAAAGTGCCGCTCAAGAACGTCGCCGGCAAGACCCGCCACATGCCTGACGATTTCATGAAGCCCGACGTCAATCAGCTGTCGGATGCCGGCATGGCCTATCTCAAGCGGCTGGTGCCGGAAAAGTACAAGGTCGGGAAGCCCTTCGTCTGATGCCGGGCTCACACCTGATGCCCGGCTCACTTCGTATGCCGGACTCACACTTGATGCCGAGCTGGTTCAGCAGGAGCGTGGTCGACGGCAAGACGACGATGCTGACCGAGCCCTTCGTGCATGCCTATGTTCGGGCCAATATCTGGCATCTGCGCGGTCGCGATGCCGACCTGCTCGTCGACACCGGTATGGGCATCTGTCCGCTGGCGCCGCAGATCGAGACGCCGCAGGGCAAGCCGTTGCTGGTCGTTGCCACCCACATCCATCTCGACCACGTCGGCTCGCTGCATGAATTCCCGTTGCGGGCCGGGCCAAGAATGAGCGCGGCTCGGTTCGAGACCATGGATGAGGCCGCGACTTACGCCTACATGTTCCACGACCTCGAGGGTGCCGTCTCGAAACTGCCGGCGTCCGGATGGAAGTCGGCCGACTACAGGATCCCGCCCGCGCCGTTGACGCGAACCCTGGACGAGGGCGATGTCGTCGATCTTGGCGACCGGCAATTTCGCGTGCTGCATTTGCCGGGCCATTCACCGGATTCGATCGCGCTGTTCGACGAGGCCGACGGACTGTTCTTCAGCGGCGATGCCATCTACGACGCCATGCTGATAGACGACCTGCCGGATTCCGACCGGGCCGCCTATATCAGTACGATGCGGCGCCTGCTCGACCTGCCGATCCGTATCGGTCATGGAGGACACGGACCGAGCTTCGACGGCAAGCGCATGCGCGAGATTGCTACGGCCTATCTCGGACGAATCGCCGGTGGCTGAGGCTCCAGCGAGGCAGCAAGGCGCGACCCGACGACTTTGTGACCCTGCCGCCGTGCGGATATTAAATCTTCGTAAGGTCGCCCGAAAACCCTAAATCGGGCCAATCCGCGCCCTAGATGCAAGGCCGTCGATCCGGTTGGCTGCCATGTAGGCGAGACGGGCAATTGCAACCTCGACACGCCGATGACCGATTTCCCGCATGGGAGGCCACGGCGCTGGATCAACTCTCGCCCGGACAAACGACCATGTCAGATATCCTTCGTAGGCATCGCGTCGCGGCCTTGCTGGGCGCTGCGCTGATCATATCCCCCTTCGTCATGTCTTTCGCCCAAAGCGCGGGCAACACCGTTCCGACGACCCAGACACCTGTTGCCGGCATCACTGCGCCCAATGGCTCGTTCGCACCCATCGTTGCCGCCGACAAGCCGGCGGTGGTGACGGTCACCACGGTCATGAAGGCACAGCCTGAAACGATGAGCGATGCCTCTCCTTTCGACGGCGGCTCGCCTTTCGACGACTATTTCCGCCAGTTCTTCGGTGACCAGGGCATGCCGACGCCCAAGACGCCGCCGCAACAGCAACCGCAGCGCGCCGAGGCGCTGGGTTCCGGCTTCATCGTCGCCTCCGACGGCACCATCGTCACCAACAATCACGTCATCGATGGGGCCTCTTCGATCAAGGTGACGCTCGACGACGGCACCGAACTTCCGGCCAAGCTCATCGGCCGCGATGCCAAGAACGATCTCGCCGTGCTGAAGATCAAGTCGGACAAACCCCTGCCGACCGTCAAATGGGGCGATTCCGACAAGCTTATGCCAGGCGACCAGGTGCTGGCCTTCGGCAACCCGTTCGGCATCGGCACCACCGTCACGGCAGGTATCGTCTCGGCGCGCGGCCGTGACCTGCATAGCGGGCCGTTCGACGATTTCATCCAGATCGACGCGCCGATCAACCACGGCAATTCCGGCGGCCCGCTGGTGGATGTCGCGGGCAATGTCGTCGGCATCAACACGGCGATCTATTCGCCCAATGGCGGCAGCGTCGGCGTCGGCTTTGCCATTCCGTCGGACCAGGCCCAGAAGGTGGTGGCCAAGCTGATGAAGGGCGGCTCCATCCAGTACGGCTATCTCGGCGTTCAGATCCAGGAGGTGACACCGGATGTCGCGAGCGCCATCGGGCTCGACCATCCCGGCGGCGCGCTGGTTTCAGAGGTCAATGACGGCTCGCCGGCGGCCAAGGCCGGCATCGAGACGGGCGACGTCATCACCAGCTTTGCCGGGCAGGACGTGAAGGACCCCAAGGACCTGTCGCGGGCGGTCGCCGATGTCGCGCCGGGCGCCATGGAAACGGTCGACGTCTGGCGCAAAGGCAAGCCGATGCGGATTTCCGTCGATGTCGGCCAGAACAGCGCCGATGCGAAGACCGCGTCGCTGGATGACGGGTCCGACACGCCCAGCGCCGGGCGCGCTCCGGCGATAGGGCTCGGCTTGATGGATATAACGCCCGACATTCGCCAGCAGATGAACCTAGCCGGCAAGCAGCACGGCGCGGTGGTTGCCAGCGTCAATCCCGACAAAGCCGCCGCCGCTTCCGGAATACAGGCCGGCGACATCATCGTTGCCGTCAATCAGGTGCCGGTTAAGAACGCCAGGCAGGTAACCCAGGCAATCGCGCAAGCCGGCAAGTCTGGCCGCAAGTCGGTGCTGTTGCTGGTCGAGCGTGGCGACGCTCAGATCTACATCGCGGTGCCTTTTGCCAATGGCTGAGTAATGGCCTTGACGTGAACGGGACCGGCAGGGTTCGTCGGCGACGATCCCCTCCGGCCTCCGGCCGTCAAGATTTTGGTTGCCCGCCACGACATCTTCGAGAACATTGCATCAGGCTGATGTCGGCCCGATGCAGGAGATTGCCGCGATGGTCACCCGAGGTTTCTCTTCAGGACGGCGCCCGCCAACCGATGACGATGCCCGCATCCCGCCCGGCCAATATCTGGAACAGGGTTTTCCGGTGCTGTCGGCCGGTCCGACGCCGCGCGTGCGCACCGAGGATTGGTTTTTCACGCTGAAACATGGGCCACGGCCGATCAAGAAATGGAACTGGGCCGAGTTCAACGCGCTGCCGCTGACCAAGATGACGCGCGATATCCATTGCGTGACCGCATGGACCAAGTTCGACACGCCGTGGCAGGGCGTGCTGGTCGACGATATCCTTGCCGACGCGGGTGTGGAGCCGCCGACCGGCTTCACGCTGGCGCACGCGTTCGACGGTTACACCACCAATGTGCCGGTCAAGGATCTCACCGCCGGCAAGGCCATGGTCGCGCTGCTCTACGAAGGCAAGCCGATCACGCCGGATCATGGCGGCCCGGCAAGGCTGCTGGTGCCGCATCTCTATTTCTGGAAGTCGGCCAAATGGCTGAACGGCCTGCAATTCACCTCGCGCGACGAGCCCGGTTTCTGGGAATTGCGCGGCTACCATATCTATGGCGACCCATGGCGCGAGCAACGCTACACGAACGATCCATGAGCGATACGGCGGCAGTGCAGTCGCCCTGGCAAACAGCCGGCATCGTCCGCATCGAAAAGCGCACGCCGCGTGTCACCAGCTTCTTTTTTCAGCCGTCTCGGCCCTTCGCCTATCGCGCCGGGCAGCATGTCGACGTCAGGCTGACGGCGCCGGACGGCTATCAGGCGCGCCGCTCCTATTCCATCGCCTCCGCGCCCGAAACGAATGGCGCAATCGAACTGGCGATCGAAAAACTCGACGATGGCGAGGTTTCGCCCTTCTTCCACGAGGTCGCGGCAATTGGCGACGAAATCGAACTGCGCGGGCCGCTTGGCGGGCATTTCGTCTGGCCGAAGGATGAGAGTGGGCCGCTTGTGATGGTCGGCGGCGGTTCGGGCGTCGTGCCCTTGATGTCGATGATCCGCCACCGCGCCGCACGGAATTCAGCGGTGCCCGTCGTCCTGGTCTTTTCGGTCCGGGTCTGGGACGAAGTGATCTTTCGTGACGAGCTGATCGCCCTCGACGAGCGTCAGGACGGCTTCGAGCTGGTGCTGACACTGACCCGCGAAGCCGCACGCCGCCCGGCCGACTATGCGCGGCGGGTGGACGTCGCGATGATGGCGCAAGCCATGGCGCGGCTGCCCGAGCCGCCCGGTCTCGCCTTCGTCTGCGGCTCCAATGCCTTCGTTTCCGCGGCAGCCCAGGCGCTGATCGATGCCGGCGTTGCAGCCGAAATCATCCGCACCGAACGCTACGGAGTTTGAGCGGACGCCGCCTTGCGAGAAAGGTTCGTCGGATTCGCCTTCAGCCGATCGGCAAGAAACCCGCCGACAGCAACTGGAAAGGCAAGGCGCCATAGGCGGCCACCGTGGCCGCGTCGTTCCACTCGCGAAACTGTCGCGATGGTCGCGCCTCGAGCGTCAAGGCAACTCGCGCGCCGTCGAGCGTCACCTTGCCGCGAAAATGCAGCACGCGTTCCCTGCCGGATCGGCTGATAGCCACGGCACGCAGGCGAGCGATATGCTCGCCACCGTCATTGATCTCCATTTCGATGCGGCGCCGGACCGGCGGAACGCCGATCCTGACGGTGATGTCGAGCATCATGTCGCCGGTCGTTTGCGGACAGGCGATGGCCTGCGAAAACACCAGAGGCTCCGATGCGGCTTGCGGCTTGCCCGCGGCCGGTCTCCCGCGCCAGGGTTTGGCGGGCGGCTCCTGCTGCAACCGGCCCTTCTTCCGCTTCAGGCGCAACTGCTTGGCAAGGCCGCGCGACAGCCAGACCAGGCCGCCGAAATCCGTGCGCGGCTTGGCTTGCAGAACCGACGACCAACGCGACAGGCCAGCCCGGTCGGCCATCTCGAAGATTCTGGCCATTGTCCGTTCCGGCACCGGAATGCCGATCTCGAACGCCAGATAGGATAACGCCACCGCCGCTGGAACCGCCAGGCCGCGTCTTCCGACGATGTCGAGGAACATCCCCCAATCGACGTCTTCGGCATGGATGGCGACCGCGCAGTCGACAAGCCAGTCGCTGTGGGTGTGGGCGTCGAGGCCGCCATGGGCGATGGCCAGTGCCATGCGATCGGCCGGCGATGGCACGAAG
>NZ_RZPI01000309.1:0-6237 GCF_003998715.1 Mesorhizobium sp. M7A.F.Ca.CA.002.15.2.1 | reverse complement strand
GTATGCGCGAAATCGCATCAGCCATCGTTGCCATGACCATGACGCTGGCCGCCGGTAAATGCCAGCGGTGCGAACACGGCGGCCTGACCGGCGCGCTGTTCCGTGAATTCGCGGTCACGCTCGCCGGCTCGGTGGTGCTGTCGGGTGTCATCGCCATCACCATCACCCCGATGATGTCGGCACGCCTCTTGAAGTCCGGCACGCCGGGCCGTTTCCAGCGCATTGTCGACGGCACCTTCGCGCGCGTCGAGCATGTCTATGAACGCGCCGTCACCGGATCGCTGAACTATCGCCCGTTGACGTTGATCATCGTGCTTGCGCTTGTCGGCGTCACCGGCTTCATGTTCACCAAGACCTCGAGCGAACTTGCGCCGGAAGAGGACCAGGGCTTTCTGCTCTCGATTGTGACGGCGCCGCGTTATGCGACGTCCGATTATACCGAGACATACGTCAACCAGATCCTCGGCCTGGTGAAGGATATTCCCGAAACACGGGCGCAGTTCTCGGCCGTCGCCTTCGGCGGCACGACAAACAGCGCCTTCGTCGGCTATGCCTTCAAGGACTGGGCGGAACGCAAGCGCAATTCGAAGGAACTGCAGGCTGACATTACGGCCCGTATCGCCAAAGTGGCCGGTGTCGAGGCCTTCGTCTTCGCACCGCCGACGCTGCCGGGCTCCGGCGGCGGCCTGCCCATTTCCATGGTGGTGCGATCGACCGGCGCTTCCTCGGAAGTGTACGAGGTGGCCGAGCAGATCAAGAACAAGGCGCAGGCCTCCGGCCGCTTCATCGTCGTGCAGAATTCGATGGCCTATGACGCACCGGAGGTGACGGTGACCATCGACCGCGACCGCGCCGCCGCGCTGAACCTGCCGATCGCCGATATCGGCCGCACGCTGACCTTGCTGGTCGGCGGCGCCGAAGTGGCGCAGTTCGACCGCGATTCCAACAGCTACGACATCATCCCGCAGGTGCCGCAGGAGTTCCGCGACGACCCCGACAAGCTCGGCGAATACTTCGTGCGCAGCGTGACCGGCGAGATGGTGCCGCTATCGGCGGTGGGCAAGATTTCGACCAATGCGGCGCCGGCGGCAATCGAGCAGTTCAACCAGCTGAATTCGTCGACGATTTCGGCGCTTCCGCTGCCCGGCGTCACCACCGGCGACGGGCTGAAGGCGCTGGAGGACATCGCCAAGGAGAGCCTGCCCGACACGTTCTTCATCGATTATTCCGGTCAATCGCGACAGGAAAAGGAACAGGGCAACACCATCCTGATCGCTTTCGCGGCCGCAGTTGTCGTCATCTATCTGGTGCTGGCGGCGCAGTTTGAAAGCTTCCGTGACCCGCTGATCATCATGATGGCGGTGCCGTTGTCGATCTTCGGCGCGATCGTGCCGCTCAATCTGGGCCTCGGCACGCTCAACATCTACACGCAGGTCGGCCTGATCACACTGATCGGTCTGATAACCAAGCACGGCATCCTGCTGGTCGAGTTCGCCAACCAGCAGCGTGAAAAGCATGGCATGCGGCGGCGCGATGCCATCATCGCCTCGGCCAAGGTGCGCCTGCGGCCGATCCTGATGACGACGGCGGCGATGGCGCTCGGCGTTGTGCCGCTGATCACGTCCAGCGGCGCTGGTGCCGCGGCCCGCTATTCGATGGGCCTGGTCATCTTCACCGGCATCCTGGTCGGCACCATATTCACGCTCTTCGTCGTGCCCATGTTCTACACCTTTATCGCCAGCAAGGACCTGCCTCATCTGGCGGAGAAGCCGGACCCCAAGCTGATGCCGGCACTGCCGAGCTAGGACGGTCTAGGGAGTCCCGCCCAGAAATGCGCGGGGCAAATCGATGGAAACAAAAGAAAAGAGGCCGGGAAATTCCCGGCCTCTTTTCTTTTTGGCTGGGCTCGATACCGCCGGTTTGAACTGTACGCAATACCGCAGCGTTTCCGGAGGGAGCTTTGAGGCGCGGCAGCATGCTGCCACGCCACCGTTTCCAGCCTGCTACTTGACGATGACGATGCTGGTGTTGGTCGCCCCGAAGGTTTCGACGAGCTGGTAGAAATCGGCGGCGTTGTCGGGGTGCAGCCGCACGCAGCCATGCGAAGCCGGCTGGCCGAGGCGCTTGATCGCATAGGTCGCGTGCACCGCATAGCCGCCGCTGAAGAAGACCGAGTGCGGCATCGGGGCGTTGTCGTATTTCTTCGAATACCACATTTCATGCATGCGGGTCGGCTTGAACGAGCCGGTCGGCGTCACATGGGCCCGGTCGCCGGTGGAGACTTTCCAGGCGAAGGTCGGCCGGCCGTCGACGGAGACTTCCATGATCTGCTGCGAAAGCGAAACGCGCGCCACGATCTTGTTGGCGGCATGCGCGGCGCCCGAGCCGAACAGCAGTGCGGCACCGGTCAGCGCGGCGGCGGCGATGTTGATGAGCTTGGCGGAAATGGCGGTATGCATGAAGAAAATCCCCTCTCTCTGCCGGTCCAGCCGGCTCCAATTCGATGGCTGCTTATCCCAACGTCATGTTTCGGAGAGATTTCGCAAAATGCTCATTTGTGTTTCGAATCTGTTTCCACTGGTTAACAAACGCCAACCCCATTAGAGCCGTCGGTGGCCCGCCAGCGAGACCATAGCAAGACCAAGGTCAGGAACATGGGTATCCGTCGCTAAACGAAAGTGCGAATTAGCAGTATTCGAAAGGACCGCCGTAGATCTCGAAACCGAACTGCAACAAAGCGAGGTTTCAAGCGGCATGATCCGGATACGGGCCGCAAGCAAAGTTGACGCAACGAAAACAGCCGGTAACGAACATGGGAACGAAATCGAACGCGCTGTCCTGGCTTTTCAGGATCAGCATCGCGGCAGCGGTCATCGGCGGCGTCGGCATGGTTGCCGGCACCCCGCTGACAAGCCTCGGCGCGATGACTTCAGGCGAGATTTCGACCCTGCACGCCGCACTGTTTTTCGCCACGGTCTGGATTGTTTCCAGCCTGCGCATCGCCCGGCTAAAGGCCCTCTGGCGGGTCGGCCTTAGGCTGACGGGTTTGCGCGGCGCCTCCGGCAACTTGCTGCCGAGAGGACCGAAGGCCCGCGCCGAGACGGGGGGTTCCGTGGGCGGCGCGGGCGCTTCGGGGGTATCCTGAAGCGACCCGCAACAAACCATTTTGGGGAATTGGTACGATGAAAACGAAATTTGCCGCTTCGGTGCTTTCCGCACTGCTTTACGCCCAGGGCCTGCTCGGCTTTGCCGGCCTTGCCACCGTGCTGCTCAGGGACCGCGCCCACGCTGGCGAGCTGACCATGGGCAGTGACATGCCGGTGGGTCCATCGCTTCTGCTGGTACGCTGAGCGCCAAGAGCGTCGGGGCCGGAGATGGAAAATCCGATGCCCGAAACCAGAGACTGCGTCAGTGCCCGGCAATCAGTCCGCGAATTGCCGCGGCGGATCGAACCGGTAGCCGGCGCCGCGTATGGTGGTGATGGTTTCGGTGTCGAGTTTGCGGCGCAGCCGCACGATGCGCGAATCGATCGAGCGATCGAAGGCATCGGCGTTTTCGGCCGGCGCCGCGGCGATGATGTCGTCGCGCGTCAAAACCTTGCGCGGACTGGCCAGGAACAGCCTGAGCAGCGCCACCTGACCGGGCGAAAGCTGTTCCTCCGTGCCGGAGCGATGCATGACCATCGCCGATCTCAGATCGACGGTCGCGTTCTCCAGCACGATCAGTTCCTGGGTGCCCCTGCCGCGGCGCGAAAGCAGGCCGCCGACACGGGCGGCCAGTTCACGGACATTGAGCGGGCTCTCGATGACGTCGGCCGCACCAAGCTCCAGCGCCAGCACCTTGTCGACAAGATCGGCCGGGCGGCAGATCAGGATGAAATCCGGTCCGCCCTCACCGCCTCCTCCTTGGCCGCCATAACGTCTGAGCAGGTCCCGCCCCTCCGCCTGGCTGAGGCTGTCGCCGACGACGACGACGTCGATGCCCTTTCCCGACAGCAGCGATTCGGCCTCCCAGGGCTGGCGTGCCTGATGCACGTCATGGCCGCGCCGTTCAAGATGGTCGGCGAGTTCGGTCGCGACCACTTCGGCTACCGAAACGAGCGCAATGACGGATCGTGCGGCCATGTTTTCCAACCGTTCCCTGGCAACCCCGATATGAGTGCTGGACATGATGTTTATACCCAATCTACTTTCCACTGAAAGTGGGAGCGAAAGCATCGTGCGGGCAAGAATTGTCATCGTCGAGGATGAGCCCGACCTGAGGGACGCTGTCGCCGAATACCTTGGCGCCGCCGGATATGACGTGGCCACCGCTGAAAGTGCGGCCGCCGCGCGCAGCCTCGTTGAAACGCAGTCGTTTCATCTTGCCATTCTCGACATCGCCATGCCCGGCGAGGACGGCCTCTCGCTTGGCCGCTGGCTGCGTTCGAAACTGCCGATCGGCATCATCTATGCGACCGCGGCCGGCACCGCGCTCGACCGCATTGTCGGGCTGGAACTCGGTGCCGACGACTACATCGTCAAGCCTTACGAATTGCGCGAGGTGCTGGCCAGGGTGCGCAGCGTGTTGCGCCGGGTTCCCCAGCCCAAAGAGCTGCAGGACAAGAGGGCCGGGGCGGATCGCCGTTCCGTTGCCTTCGGCCCCTTCCAGGCCGATCTCGACGGCAGGCTGGTCACCGGCGCCAATGGCGTGGTGATCGACATGGCCAAGAGCGAGTTCGACGTGCTGGAGATTTTCCTCACCCGCGCCAACCGGCTGCTGAGCCGCGCCGCTATCTCCGAGGCGATCGGTTTCACCGAAGATCCGGAATCGTCACGCGCGGTCGACATTCGCATCATGCGGCTGCGCAAAAAGATCGAGGCCGATCCCGCCAATCCGAAATTCCTGCGCACGGTGCGCGGCGAGGGCTATATCTTCTCGCTGCCGGCCGGCGACGGCAACTGAGCACCGGGCCAGAAGGATGTAGTTGCTCGCCGGCCGAATTGGCGCGACTCCGGAATGACAGCACAAGATGATCGCTGAAGCAGCAAGCACCGATATGCAAGGGTTCAGGCAGGGCGCGGCGATGGCGGCCGTGCGCGTCGTTCGCCGGCTGCGCGAGGCCGGCGACTGGCAGCGCGAGATGGACGGCATACTGGAAACGCTCTGCCGGGCCATGGATTGCCAGCGCGGCATCCTGTTTCGCTTGCGCGAACTGCCTGGCCAGGGCTTCGCCCAATCCGTCGCCGCCTACTGGATCGACCCTCTTTTCGGCGGCGAACTGGCATCACCGACCGTCATCATGCAATCGATCGTCAATTCCGACCCGCTGCTGGAGCGGCTTGCCGAGGACGAGAGGCAAGGCAAGATCTTCGCCGGTCATACGCGCGACCTCGAAGGCTTCCTGAGGACCGATTTCGAGAAGCAGAACATCAAATCGTTCCTCTCGGTCTCGGTCTTCGCGCACGGCCATCTCTGGGGCACGCTGGCGGTCAATGACTGCATCAACGAGCGTGCATGGACCGACGAGGAAGAGGCGACGCTGCACATCATCGCGCTGGCCATCGGCGACGCCATAGAGCGCTCGCCCTCCGACGCCCACGCCAGCGAGGTCATTCGCCGCACCATGCTGCAGGCCTCGCTCGACGCCATTGTCGTCATCGACGAGACCGGCTCGATCATCGAATTCAATCCGGCCGCCGAGAAGATGTTCGGCTTCCAGCGCAGCGACATCCTCGGCAAGGACCTGCTCGATACGATCGTGCCGATCTACTACCGCAAGGGCTATGCCTCAGGAGCCGAATACATGTCCGGCCGCGGCGCGCCGATGGTCGGCCAGCGGCTCGAGACGGTGACCCAGAATGCCGCCGGCGAAGTGTTCCCGATCGAGCTGACGGCCACCGAGATGCGGGTTGCCGACCGCCGCCTGATCTTCGGCTCCATCCGCGACCTGCGCGACAAATTGCGCGCCGAGGAGGAAATCGGCCGGCAACGCGAGAAGCTGCACCAGAACGAGAAGATGGCGGCGATGGGTTCGTTGCTGGCCGGTGTGTCGCACGAGCTCAACAACCCGCTGGCCGTGGTTGTGGCGCAATCGACGCTGCTGCACGAATTCGCCTCCGATCCGCAAACCAAGGTGCGCGCCGAAAAGGTCCGCGCGGCCGCCGAGCGCTGCGGCCGCATCGTCAAGAGCTTCCTGTCGATGGTCCGCCTCCATCCCGCGGCACAAGCCGAGACCGACCTCAACCAGGTGATCCG
>NZ_RZPI01000308.1:0-6238 GCF_003998715.1 Mesorhizobium sp. M7A.F.Ca.CA.002.15.2.1 | reverse complement strand
CTTCAGGTTCCCTGTTCGCGCGCCACCGCCTGCCAGCCGATATCGCGGCGGCTGAACCCGTCCGGCCAGTCGATGCGGTCGAGCGCGGCATAGGCTCGTTTCTGCGCCTCGCCGACCGTGGCGCCTGATGCCGTCACGTTGAGGACGCGGCCGCCATTGGCCACCAGCGCGCCGCCATTGATGGCGGTGCCGGCGTGGAAGACCTGGACGCCGTCGCTTGCCGCGTCTTCGACGCCGCGGATGACCGAGCCTTTTTCCGGCGTGCCGGGATAGCCTCTCGCCGCCATCACCACGGTCAATGCCGCCTCGTCGCGCCAGCGCACCGAAGTATGTGCCAACTGGCCGTCGGTTGCCGCGTTGAGCAGGACCAGCAGATCATCCTTCAGCCGCATCATCAGCACCTGGCATTCCGGATCGCCGAAGCGGGTGTTGTATTCGATCAGCTTCGGCCCCTTGTCGGTGATCATCAGCCCGGCAAACAGCACGCCGGAGAAAGGCGCGCCCAGTTCGGCCATGCCGCGCATGGTCGGCTCGATGATCTCACGCATGGTGCGCTCGACCAGTTCCGGCGTCATCACCGGTGCCGGCGAATAGGCCCCCATGCCGCCAGTGTTCGGACCGGTGTCGCCGTCGCCGACGCGCTTGTGATCCTGCGCGGTGCCGAAGGGCAGTGCGGTGGTACCGTCGCAAAGACAGAAGAAGCTCGCCTCCTCGCCGGTCATGAATTCCTCGACCACAACTTCCGCGCCGGCGGCGCCGAAGGAACCATCGAAGCAGGCATCGAGGGCTGCCTGTGCTTCACTGAGCGTCATGGCGACGGTGACGCCCTTGCCGGCAGCGAGCCCGTCGGCCTTGATGACGATCGGCGCCCCGGTCTTTTCGACATAGGCCCTGGCCGAGGCCAGGTCACTGAAACGGCCATAGGCGGCGGTCGGGATGTTGTAGCGGGCGCAGAGGTCCTTGGTGAAACCTTTCGAGCCTTCCAGCTGTGCCGCTGCCTTGGAGGGACCGAAGACGCGGATATTTTCGGCGCGCAGATCGTCGGCAATACCGGCGACCAGCGGGCCTTCCGGACCGACCACGACGAGGTCGATTTTTTTCTCCCGGCAGAATGCGGTGACCGCGGCGTGATCGGCGATGTCGAGCTTGACCAGTTCGGCCTCGCCGCCAATGCCCGGATTGCCGGGGGCGGCATAAAGCTTCGTCAGCAGCGGCGACGCGGCGATCTTCCAGGCGAGCGCATGTTCGCGGCCGCCGGAGCCCAGAAGAAGAACGTTCATGGCCACCTCTTGATGCCGAAATTCTGCTCTGGCGGCCATCTGATGGCGTTTTCTGCGCTTCCCGTTCTACTGCGTGCAGTAGAACTGAGCTCACGGACCAAATGTCCGCTCCGCTGCGGTTCTCGAAACCACCACCATATGACTCGCCAGAGCGAATTTCGAAACAGTCTCTTGGAGACCCGCTATTGCTCTCCGGGCGACGGGTCAAGGCATCAGGGTGTTTAGATCGCAATTGCGCACGGGAACGTTATCCCCGCAGAAAATTGGCGGCGGATACCGCCGCCAATTTTCTGGCGATTCGCTAGGCGGAGAAAACCACCGGAAACCAGTCCTCGCGCAGCCTCTCGCCCGGCTGCATGCCGTGGCCATGATAGGGCGGCGAGGTGCGGCCCGGCCGCTCGACATAGCGCGCATCGTCACCGACCCAGCGCAGCGACAGCGCCCGGCGCCGCGCCGCGGTCATATTGCCACGCGCGCCATGCGCGGTCCTGAAGTCGAACAGGATGGCGTCGCCCGGCTCCATTTCCCATTCGAGCACCTTCATCGAAGGGTCCTTGTCGGGATCGGGCACCGGCAGATAGTCGCCCTCGCCGGCATAGAAATTGCTATCGTCGAGCCAGCGCACCGGCAGGATCATCTTGTCCCATTTGTGCGAGCCGGCGATCAGCCGCAGCGTCGCCTCTTTCACCGGGTCGATGGGTATCCAGAAGCTCACCGTCTGTTGGCCATCGACGAAATAGTAGGGGATGTCCTGATGCCAGGGCGTCGGCTTCTGCGTGCCGGGTTCCTTCACCAGCACATGATCATGGAAGAACTGCGCGGTGCGCGACTGCATCACCGCCGCCGCCAGTTCGGCGGCGGGTGAGTCCCGTACCAGGCTGACGAATTCGGGGATGCGCTCCCAGTTGCAGTAGTCATCGAAGAAACTACCGCGACCGTTGGCTATGTCGGATGCGGTGGCGCTGCGGTTCTGCATGTTGCGTTCGATGCCGGCGGCAATCGTGTCGACCCAGCCCTTGAAGGCGCCGCGAATGCAAACAGCGCCGTCACGCTGATAGTCGGCAATCGTGGACGCGCCGATCCTGGTGGCGTCGAGGGTGGCAGTCCGGGAAGCCATGGCGTTCTCCTCTTGGAATAAAGCCACTATCGCAACATCTATTCATTCGGTAAAATAATAACTATCGATCTGACATATAGAGTGCCTCTATGAGTGTGACTTTCACGCAGCTGCGCTATCTGGTTGCCGTGGCGCGTCACGGCAGCGTCACCGGCGCGGCAAGGATGCTGAACGTCTCTCAGCCGTCGATCTCGGTGGCCATCGACGCGGTCGAAAAGAATTTCGGCCAGAAACTGTTCGTCCGCCAGCGGGGAAGCGGCGTGTCGCCGACATCGTTCGGCCGCGCCGTCGTGGCCAAGGCAAGGCAGGTTCTCACCGAAACGGAGGAACTCATCGGCCTGGGTTCAAGCAAATCGGCTGTCAGCGGCGAGTTGGTGTTGGGATGCTTCGAGGATCTGGCGCCTTTCTTCGCGCCGGCTTTGATCCGCGCCTTCTCCGAACGCTATCCGGCCGTCAAGATCGTCGTTCGCGACGAGACGTTCGAGACGCTGGGTCGACGGCTGGGTGACGCGGCCATCGATCTCGGCCTGACTTATGATCTCAGCCTGCCGACGCATTTCGCCCGCATCCTGCTGCGTGAACTTCGCCCGCACGCGCTGTTGCCGGCAGGCCATGCCCTGGCGGATCGCCCGTCGGTCAGCCTTGCCGATCTGGCCGCCTATCCGCTGATCACCACCGACCAGCCGCACAGCTGGCAGCATATGCTCGACCTGTTCCGCAGCCGCGGCCTTTCGCCTGTGGCCGACATGACGACAAGCTCGTTCGAACTGCAACGGAGCATGGTCGCCAACGGCTTCGGCGTTGCGGTCAGCTACACCCGCCCGCATGGCGACCGCAGCTATGACGGGCTGCCGCTCATCTGCAAGCCGCTGTCGGATCCGCTGCCCATGCAGCGGATCCTGCTTACCTATGACACGCATCAGCGTGTGTCGAATGCAGCGCTGGCCTTCGTCGAGGTGGCCAAGGACTGGTTCGCCACCCGCGACATCTTTGCCTCGTGAAAGGCTGACGGGCGCCGCGTCTCCGCTTGCCGCTTGACGGTTTCCGCCGCTGCTGCCACTCCATGGGCATGGAAACCATCCAGTCGAAAGCGGCCCAGGGCCGTGTCGCCGATGCGCCGAACGGCCATTGGGTCTACCGCGTGCTGCCGCGCTCGATATGGCCCTATGCGCAGCTTGCGCGGTGGGACAGGCCGATAGGCTGGCAACTGCTGCTGTGGCCGTGCTGGTGGTCGGCGGCCTTGGCGGCAAGCGCCTATCCGCGTCCCGGCGACCCGCTGCTCTCACTGCTGCCGGCGCCTTTGTATCTTGTGCTGTTCCTGGTCGGGGCCATCGCCATGCGCGGCGCCGGCTGCACCTACAACGACCTCGTCGACGAGGACATCGACAACCAGGTGGAGCGCACGCGCTCGCGACCGCTGCCGTCAGGCAAGGCGACGCGCCGGCGGGCATGGCTGTTTCTCGTCCTGCAGGCCCTGGTCGGCCTCGTCGTGCTCATCCAGTTCAACAGCTTTGCCGTCCTGCTCGGCATCTGCTCACTGGCGGTCATCGCCATATATCCGTTCATGAAGCGGATAACCAACTGGCCGCAACTGGTGCTCGGCCTTGCTTTTTCCTGGGGCGCGCTGATGGGATGGGCGGTCGAGTTCGGCGATCTCGATGGGCCTGCTGTCATGCTCTATATCGGCTCGATCCTGTGGGTGATCGGCTACGACACGATCTACGCGCACCAGGACAAGGAAGATGACGCCATTGTCGGCGTGCGCTCGACGGCACGCCTGTTCGGCGACAACACCAAGGCCTGGCTGGCCGGACTTTATGGCGGCGCGCTGATCTGCTTCGCCATCGCCTTCGCGTCGGCGCAGGCGCCGGTGGTGGCGCTGGCCGGGCTGATCGCCGCCGGCACCCATATGGCGCGGCAGATCGCCGTGTTGGACATCGACAATCCGGACCAATGCCTGCGCCTGTTCAGGTCGAACAACCAGGTCGGCTGGCTGATCTTCCTCGGCCTGATCGGCGGCGCTGTGTGGGTGGCTCTGAAGCCGCTGGTTTAGCGGGCTTTTTCCCTTCTCCCCTTGTGGGAGAAGGTGGATTGGCGCGCAGCGCCAAGACGGTTGAGGGGTGCTGGACGGAGTGCCGGCGTTGCCAAGCTGGAACACCCCTCATCCGACCGAGCTTCGCTCGGCCACCTTCTCCCACAGGGGGAGAAGGAAGAACCTTCCTACTCCCGCGAAATAATCTCCTGGCCGTCGACGACCAGCCTGAGACCGAGGTCGCCAGCTCTGCGGCGAGCGAGGAAACGCGGGCGGCGCGTGTTCGAAATCCGCCCCTTGCGCCGATCCTGCGGCGGCAGCGTCTTGATGGCGGCGCCGAGCGATTCTTCCAGGGTGCGGGCAACGCCGTCCGATTCGATGAGCAGCATCGGCAGGCGGTAAGCGTCGGCCCAGGCGCGCCAGTCGGCTGCGACATCGTCGAGATCGTCGGCCACCAGCAGCGGCACCGACAGCATCGGGTCGTTGTGCAGGAGTTCCAGGGTCACCGTGACATTGCCGTCCGGATCCTCCATGGCGCGGGCGGCAACGCCGCGGAACGCATTGGAAGGCAGAACGATGATCGCGGGCAGGCCGCTCATCTCGAGCAAGCGGCGGATCACGGCGCCGCGCTGGTCGATGGTGAAGGTTACATCGCCGTAGTCGTCGCGAGTCGCGTAGCTCACCACTTGCGGCAGGCGGAATGGGTCGAGACGCATGTTGCGTCCCGCCCAGACTGGCTTCAGTCCGGTGTTCATAGAGTGGCCTTCCTGTCTGTCTCCTGAGAGCCGGTGTCCGGTTCTCTCCGGGCCGGTTTTTCCAGCCTCGTTTGTATGGAGACAGTAGCGCGGGCTCCTTACCGCCCCGCTTAAGAAAGTCGGTTAAATTTTGCTGATCTCAGGGATGGTTATCGGAATCCCACCAGCCACAAGATGTCGAAAGGATCAGATAACCTTACCCGGATTCATGATGCCGGCCGGGTCGAAAGCGGCCTTCACCCTTCGCATCAGATCGATCGCCATCGGCGGCGCGGTGGCGATCAGTTCGTCGCGCTTCAACTGGCCGATGCCATGCTCGGCCGAGATCGAACCGTGCAGGCTGCGCACCACATCGTGCACCGCCTTGTTCATGGGGTGATAGAGAGCGAGGAACGCCTCATCGTCGCCGTCGACGGGCCGGGAAATGTTGTAGTGGAGATTGCCGTCGCCCATATGGCCGAAGCAGACCACGCGCGCGCCGGCGCTCACCGACGCCACCGCGCCGGCGGCTTCTTCGATGAAACGCGGGATCGAGGCGATAGGCACCGAAATGTCGTGCTTGATCGAGGCCCCCTCCGGTTTCTGCGCCTCGGGCAGCAGCTCGCGGAAATTCCAGAAGGCATCGCCCTGCGCGAGACTCGCGGCAATGACGGCGTCGCCGACGAATTCCTGTTCGAGGCCAGCCGAGAGCACATCCTCGATCAACGCTCGCGAATCTTCCGACGAACGGCCTGATGAAATCTGCATCAGCACGTACCACGGCCAGTCCTCGATCAGCGGCCGCACCACACCCTGGGCATGCGCCAGGGTGAAATCATATGGCCGCCTGCCGATCAGTTCGAAAGCGGTGAGTGCTGCCCCGGCACGGTCCATGGCCAGGCCGAACAGCGAAAGTGCCGCCTCGGGCGACGACAGGCCGACGAAGGCGACTTCGCGCCCCTTCGGCTTCGGGAACAGCTTCAGCACGGCGGCGGTGATGACGCCGAGCGTGCCTTCGGCGCCGACGAACAGGTTTTTTAGATCGTAGCCGGTGTTGTCCTTCTTCAGCTTGCGC
>NZ_RZPI01000307.1:0-6256 GCF_003998715.1 Mesorhizobium sp. M7A.F.Ca.CA.002.15.2.1 | reverse complement strand
GTCGAAATCCGGCTCGCCTGTCGACCAGTCCGGCGTTTCGGTAAAGGTGCCGCAGCCGCAGGTGGCGCAAAAACCGTGCTTTACGGTCTTCGACCCCCAACGATAGAAAGAGACGTTCTCCATCGGGCTGGTGAGCTTGAATTGCGAAGGCACGTAATAGGCCCAGAGCGAGCCGCGTTTCGAGCAGAAAGAACAGGTGCATTGCGTCACCGTCTGCGGTGCTTGCGAAACCTCGAACGTCGTCGCCTTGCAATGACAGCTTGCCTTGATGGTCATCAACGAACTCCTCCTGTCGCCGCCACCCTGTGCGGCAAAGGCAGCATAAAGAGGTGCTCCTGACAACTGTCTGTCAGCAAGCATCACCGGCGCTACCGCGACAGGCGCGTCTCAGCAAGCCCGTCCCGTCACACGCGATCAGGCGGACGTAGGAATGCGCTCCTATCGTCAATACGAGCGCGGCGGCACGAACAGGCAGATTGTCCTGCCGGCGTCGAGGCCCCCCTGGTGCGCGCACCAATGGAACTCGCCGTCCGGGCTGTCCTTGACACGCTTGTCGGTCATTGGAACGACCTCACCCGTTCCGGCGATGACATAGCCCTCGGGTTTCTCCAGCACTTCGCCTGTATGGGTCGTGCGACAATCATAGTTGGCGCAGCATGCGAACGGATAACTCCAGCCTTGTGGCTTTGCCGCCGTGGGCGTGGCGTCATGCGCGAAGGCAGGTGCCGTCAGCATTGCCATCGCGCCGATCGCGAACAGGGAAAACAAAAGTCGGCCAGCCGGTTGAACGGCATTGGCCGATCTGAGTGTGGCAGCAGACATGGAAACGTTCCTTTCAAACGAGCATCAAGCGTTTCGCTTGCCCGTTCCCGGAACGTATCTTCCCAGTGGCCGGATCGTCGGGTCGCAGATATGCCGCGTCCGGCCATAAATGCTTTTTCTCTCCCAGCCCTTGGATGCTGGGCTGATTCCTTGGTCGGCGCAAGAACATGCATTCCCGACATCGTTCTACAGACGTCAGGCATCCGCTACCGCCGACGAGATGAGGCCAAGGTCAATTCCCGGCAAACGGGCGTCGAATAAACGGGATTGGCCCGCTGTGGTTCCAGCCTATTGCTGGTCGGAGCCGGCAATCACGTGCTCTTGATACTGCGGCAGGTCATCGGTGATGGTGAACCAGCCCGCCTTCGAACCGACGAAGATGTGCTCGGTTGGACGAATGGATGGGTCGTCGACGAGCGTTCCCATGGCGACATGGACATAGGCGCCGTCGCGCACGAGCGAATAAAGCAAGGAGCCGCACTGGCAGCAATGCGCGTTGTGGCCGCTTTGGTCGCCGAAGATCAGGAGTTTGTCCTCGCCTTCGGTGAGGACAAACTTTTCACGCTCGATACCGGCGAAAGGCTTGAATGCCGAACCGGTGGTGCGCCGGCAGTCCGAACAATGGCAATTCGCGGCATAGAGGAATTCGTCGGCCACCTCGTAGTGAACCGCGCCGCAAAAGCATTTTCCGGTGAGCTTGCTCGGCACTCTCTCCTCCATTGCTGTGGTGCGCAGGGGTATGTTCAGATGAGGCCAGGCCGGCCTCACCTGAATATGGGCATATCCTAGTCCAGGTCCGCCACGGCTTCGCCGGCACCGCCTTCGATGCGCTGCGACAACGAGGCTTCCATGAAATCGTCGAGGTCGCCATCGAGCACGCTCGACGGGCTGGTGCTCTCGACGCCGGTGCGGAGATCCTTCACCAACTGATAGGGCTGCAGCACATAGGAGCGGATCTGGTGGCCCCAGCCGATATCGCTCTTCGATGCTTCGGTGGCGTTTGCAACCGCCTCGCGCTTCTTCAGCTCTTCCTCGTAAAGGCGCGAGCGCAGCATCTCCCAGGCCTTGGCCTTGTTCTTGTGCTGCGAACGTTCGGCCTGGCAGGCGACCGCGATGCCAGTGGCCAGATGCGTGATGCGCACCGCCGAATCGGTGGTGTTGACGTGCTGGCCGCCCGAGCCGGACGAGCGATAAGTATCGATGCGGACGTCGGATTCGGAGACGTCGATCTCGATCGTGTCGTCGATGACCGGATAGACCCAGACGCTGGCGAAGGACGTATGCCGGCGCGCATTGCTGTCATAGGGCGAAATACGCACCAGGCGATGAACGCCCGATTCCGTCTTCATCCAGCCATAGGCGTTGTGGCCTTTGATCATCAACGTGGCGGACTTGATGCCGGCCTCTTCGCCGTCATGCATTTCCAGCACTTCGACTTTGAAACGGCGCCGCTCGGCCCAGCGCGTGTACATGCGCAGCAGCATCGAGGCCCAGTCCTGGCTTTCGGTGCCGCCGGCACCGGCATGGATTTCGAGATAGGTGTCGTTGGAGTCTGCTTCACCCGACAGCAGCGTCTCGACCTGGCGGGCCTTCGCTTCGCCTTGCATCGAGCGGATCGCGGCTTCCGCCTCGGCGATCACGCCCTCATCGCGCTCTTCCTCGCCGAGTTCGATCAGGCCGATATTGTCTTCCAGCGCCTGCGTCAGACCTTTCACCGAGGCGATGCCTTCTTCGAGGCTCTGGCGTTCGCGCATCAGCTTCTGCGCTTCCAGCGGCTCGTTCCAGAGGCTGGCGTCCTCGGCGCGCACATTGAGGTATTCAAGCCGCTTTATGGCTTGATCCCAGTCAAAGATGCCTCCTCAGCAGGGTTATCGCCTGCCTGATCTCGTCGACAATATTCTGCGTTTCCGCGCGCATGGCTGGCTGTTCTGTCCTGTTTGCTGAAATCGGTCGGCGCGATACATAGGCACGCCGCCGCCGGCTGTAAAGCAAAATGGGCCGGCCCAAGGCCAGCCCATCCGCCCCTGAAAATCGTCAGTAGAGGCCGCCGCCGCCGGACTGGATAGCCTGATTGGCTTGCGGCGACAGCGCGCCACCGGTGGCATTTGAGCCGTCGGCGCCCATGCCGATCACCCAATAGCTGTCGGCGGGACCGGTGCCCGGCTTGAAGGCTTCGATGATGGTGCCGGGATCGCCCGATGCGGCACGCATGCCGGTCTTGCGATTGATGGCGACCAGGTTCATGCCTTCCGGCACCTTGAAGTCGACATTGGGCGTGCCGTCCAGCGCCACTCGCATGAAGTCCTTGAAGATCGGGGCTGCGAGACCGCCACCGGTGGCGCCATGGCCGAGGCCGCGCGGCGTGTCATAGCCCATGTAGAGGCCGACGACGAGGTTGGGCGTGTAACCGATGAACCAGGCGTCCTTTTCATCGTTGGTCGTTCCGGTCTTGCCGGCGATGTGACGGCCGAGTTCGCCGATGGTGGCGCCGGTGCCGCGCTGCACGACGCCTTCCATCATCGAGGTGATCTGGTAGGCGGTCATCGGGTCGAGCACCTGCTCGGAATTGTCGACCAGCTCCGGCTCCGGCTGGTTCTGCCATTCCTGCGCATTGCAACCCTGGCAGCCACGTTCGTCCTGCTTGAACACCGTCTTGCCGTAGCGGTCCTGGATGCGGTCGATGAGCGACGGTTTGATCGACTTGCCGCCATTGGCCATGATCGAATAGGCCGACACCATGCGCATCACGGTGGTTTCGCCGGAACCCAGCGCCATTGGCAGATAGGGTGCCAGATGGTCGTAGACACCGAAGCGCTCGGCATATTCGACCACCAGCTTCATCCCCATGTCATTGGCAAGCCGCACCGTCATCAGGTTGCGCGACTTCTCGATGCCGGAGCGCAGGGTCGCCGGACCGGCGACGGTGCCGTCATAGTTCTTCGGCGTCCAGCTCGTGTTGCCGCTCTGGATCGTGATCGGCCCGTCCATGATGACCGAGGCCGGCGTATAGCCATTGTCGAGCGCTGCCGAATAGACGATCGGCTTGAACGAGGAGCCCGGCTGGCGCATGGCTTGCGTGGCGCGGTTGAATTCGGACTGCGCATAGGAGAAGCCGCCGACCATGGCCAGCACGCGGCCGGTGTGCGGGTCCATGGCGATCAGGCCGCCTTCCACTTCGGGCACCTGGCGCAGGCTGTAGGTGCCCTCGGCACCATCGTTTTTCTGCACGAAGATGACGTCGCCCGGCTTCAGCACCTCCGCCGGCGACTTGGCCTTGACGGTCTTGCCGGCGACCACATGGCGCATGGCAAAACCCATGTCCTCCTTGCTGATAGTGCCTTCGACGCGCTCCTTGACGATCTCGCCCGACGCCTGCCGTGCGGGCTGCAGGCCGATCGACAGGCCGGTCGCCGAACTGTCGAGCACGACGGCGAGCGACCATTCGGGAACATCCTCCAGTCCCTTGACGGCGCCAAGCGGCACGCCCCAGTCGCCCGAGACATCGATCGATGTCACCGGCCCGCGATAGCCGCGCAGCGTGTCGTATTTCATCAACCCGTTCTGCATCGATTTGCGGGCAATGAGCTGGATCTTCGGATCGAGCGTGGTGCGGACGGAGAGGCCGCCTTCGTAGAGCGCATTCTCGCCGTAGCGGGCGATGATCTGGCGGCGCACCTCTTCGGTGAAGTACTCGCCGGCGAACAGATAGGTGCCGCTGCGCCGCGGCGTCACGCCCAGCGGCTCGGCCTTGGCCTTGTTGCCTTCCTCACGCGTGACATAGCCGTTCTCGACCATCTGATCGATGACCCAGTTGCGGCGCTCGATCGCGCGATCGGCATGCTTGAAAGGGTGATAGTTGTTCGGCCCCTTGGGCAGGGAGGCCAGGTAGGCGGCCTCGGCCACGGACAGTTCGTTGACCGATTTGTCGAAATAGGTCAGCGCCGCGCCGGCGACGCCATAGGCGCCGAAGCCGAAGAAGATTTCGTTGAGGTAGAGCTCGAGAATGCGATCCTTGGGATAGGCCTGCTCGATGCGGAAGGCGAGGATCATCTCCTTGATCTTGCGCTCGTAGGTCTGGTCCGAGGACAACAGGAAGTTCTTCGCCACCTGCTGGGTGATCGTCGAGGCGCCGACCTGGCGCCGGCCCGAGCCGAAATTCTGCAGGTTGACGATGATGGCGCGGCCGAGGCCGGTCACATCGATGCCCGGGTGATTGTAAAAATTCTTGTCTTCCGCCGACAGGAAGGCCGCCTTGACGCGGTCCGGAATGGCCTGGATCGGCAGATACAGGCGCCGTTCGCGCGCATATTCGGCCATCAGCGCGCCGTCGGACGCATGGATGCGGGTGGTCACCGGCGGCTCGTATTTGGCCAGTACCTCGTAGTCGGGCAGATCCTTCGACAAATGGCCGATGTAGATCGCAACGCCCGCCGCGACCAGAAGGGCCAGCGTCGTGCCGATGCCGAAAAAATAGCCAATGAGACGAATCATACCCGCTCCAGTCCTTGGTTCGGGAATTTCCTAAACGAAGCCGCCTTTCACGCAAGCTTTCGAGCCGGTCCCAATCCGTAATCGAAAACCCTTGTCGCCGCCATGTGGACAAAATACGGCAATGCCTGATTTCACGGCTGCTGGCCGGAAATAAAAGCACTGGGTGTTGTCGTCGCGCAACGCCGCCTCTGGTTGCAGGCGTCGCCGGTCATGTCAACCTCCGGTTCCCGATCCGGCCTTGGCCGACGCGAACAGCGCGACGGCGTTGGTTATGCTCTGGGCCGCCTTGCCGCGCCAGTCGGCGTTGAGCAACTGCGCCTCGTCCTTGGCGTTCGAGAGATAACCGAGTTCGACCAGCACCGACGGCACATCGGGTGCCTTGAGCACCTTGAAACCCGCGGAGCGCTGCGGATTGTTGATAAGACCGACGCTGGTCGACAACTGGCCAACCAGCGTGTGGGCGAAACTCATCGAGAAGTTGTGTGTTTCGCGGCGGATCAGGTCGATCAGGATGTCGGTGACTTCCTTGTTGTCGTTCTTGATTTCCATGCCGGCGAACTGGTCGGAGAGGTTCTCACGGTCGGCAAGCGCCTGCGCCTCGGGGTCCGAAGCCTTGTCGGAGACGGTATAGACGGTGGCGCCGCGAATGCCCTTGACGCTGATCGTGTCGGCATGGATCGAAATAAGCAGGTCGGCCTCATGCTGACGGGCAATGCGCACGCGGTCGTCCAGACGCAGGAATTCGTCTGTGTCGCGCGTCATGAACACATCATAATTGCCGACGGCCGCGAGTTTGTCGCGCAGCTCCGTGGCGAAGGCCAGCGTGACGTTTTTTTCGATGGTGCCGTTCAGGCCCTCGGCACCGCCGTCGATGCCGCCATGGCCGGGGTCGATGACGACGGTGAACCGATGGCCCGGATTGGAGACCGGCCCGGTGCCGACC
>NZ_RZPI01000306.1:0-6259 GCF_003998715.1 Mesorhizobium sp. M7A.F.Ca.CA.002.15.2.1 | reverse complement strand
GTCCATCCGGGCGACCTGCGCGCCTTTTGTCGGATGGATGGAAACAATGCCTTCGGCTTCCAATTGGCGAAGGGCGTCACGAATTGGCATGCGGCTGAAGCCAAACTGCTCGGCCAATTCGTCCTGGCGCAGCGAAGTGCCCGCCTTGATGGTGCCACTGGCAATCGCTTCGCGCAGGACATTGGCGACCTGTTCGGCCACGGTTCGCGGCCCCTGCATCACGCTTTCCGCAAATCCTGGCAATCGATGCTCCCGTTTGACGCGGGGCGCTCAGCCTAACGGAAACCCCTCTGCATGGATATATGTATGCCTGTATATGCACACGTTCGGCATCAATTGCCAGACTTGCCCGAATTCCTGCGCCAAGGCCTGATCTGCGTATTTTACCGGCGCTTCGCTTGCCTGGCGTCAGCCGCCGAAGCGCGGTTCCGCAACGCCCCTAACGCCAAGGCCTGATATGGCGAACAGGCTGCCGCGCAAAACGCCGTCGCCGGGAAAACGCGGCAGCGGCGGCTTGGCCATCGAGGTGACGTAGAGGGTGTCGAGCTTCGGTCCGCCGAACATGACGCTGGTGATCTTCTTGACCGGCATGTCGATGATGCGATCGATGCTGCCATCGGGCGCGTAGCGCACCAGCCTTCCGTCATAGACCAGCGCATTCCAGAGATAGCCCTCGGCATCGACGGTCGAGCCGTCCGCCGCACCGCCTCGGCTGGTGTCGACGCGCACGAAGGTACGCCTGTTGGTGGCGGCACCGGTGGCGATATCGTAGTCGTAGGCCCATATCTCGCCGGTCCAGGTATCGGCGAAATAGAAGGTGCGGTCGTCGGGGCTCCAGCATGGACCGTTGGAGCAGATGATGCCGGAATCGATCCGGGTGACGGAAAAATCCGGATCGAGCCTGTAGAGACCGCCGGACGGCCCCTCTTCCATCGTATCCATGGAGCCGGCGAAGAAACGGCCGCGCCGGTCGACCTTGCCGTCGTTGAGCCGGTTCATCGGCTTGTCCGGCTCGGGATCGTGGATCAGCGTCACCTCGCCGGTGGCGAAATCGAGCAGATGGAAGCCGCGCTGCAGCGAGACGACAGCGCCGCCGCCGTCCTTGCGCAGCGCCATTGAGCCGATCTTCATCGGCACGTCCCATGACCGGATCTCGCGCCCGTCGGCGGTCGCCCGAAACACGCGCCCGTCGAAGCTGTCGATCCAGTAGAGTCGTTCCTGTTCGACGTCCCACAGCGGTCCTTCGCCCAGTGTGGTCTTCACGTCCACCACGACTTCGATCTTCATGCCGTCCTCCTCCGTTTTGCGTCTCGCGGCGATTGCTCGGGCCGCCTCAGAAAGCGACCTTGTCCCCGCCTTTCAATGACAGGATTTCGCGTGCCTCGTCGGGCGTCGCCACCTCCATGCCGAGTCCTTCGATGATCTTGCGGGCCAGCAAGACCTGCTCGGCGTTCGATTTGGCAAGCTTGCCCTTGCCCGCCCACAGACTGTCCTCCAGCCCGACGCGGATGTTGCCGCCAAGGGCCGCCGATTGCGCGGCGATGCGCAGTTGGCTGGCGCCGGCGCCCAGCACCGACCACCGGAACTGGTCGCCAAACAGCCGGTCGGCAGTGCGCTTCATATGGGCGACGTCTTCTGGATGCGTGCCGATGCCGCCGAGCAGCCCGAACACCGACTGCACGAAGAAAGGCGGCTTCACCAGCCCACGGTCGGCGAAGTGGGAAAGGTTGTACAGATGGGCGATGTCGTAGCACTCGAACTCGAAGCGCGTGCCGTTGTCGTAGCAGGTCGCCAGAATGTACTCGATGTCCTTGAATGAGTTGCGGAAGACGAGGTCGCGCGTCGCTTCCAGATGCGGCTTTTCCCAATCGAACTTGAAGGTCTCGTATTTGTCGGCCAGGTGATAGAGCCCGAAATTGATCGAGCCCATGTTGAGCGAGGCGACTTCCGGCTTGAACTGGGCGGCCGGGCGCACGCGCTCCTCGACCTTCATGTAGGGGCTGCCACCGGTGGTGATGTTGATGGCGGCGTTGGTGCCTTGCTTGACGCGCGGCAGGAAGCGGGCGAAGGCCTCCGGCGTTTGGTCGGGCTTGCCGGTTTCCGGATCGCGGGCATGCAGATGCAGGATCGCGGCACCGGCTTCCGCCGCCGCGATCGCCTCCGAAGCGATCTGGTCGGGCGTGATCGGCAGATAGGGCGACATGGTCGGCGTGTGGATGGCGCCCGTCACCGCGCAGGTGATGATGACCTTGCCCCTGGTCTGTGCAGGTCCCGGCTTGCGACTGGTTTGCGTCATTCTCCAAACTCCTGATCCGATTTTCTCTTGTGGGCGGCGAGCGCCATGAGCCGGCGGTCACGCCACACCTGCCGGTCGCCTAGGCTTTGCTGTGGCAGTCGCTTGCGGCGATCAGCCTCGACTGTATCGATGACCTTGCCGGCCCAGTCGACGCGCCGCTGCGTCTGGGGAAAGATGTTGGAATAGATGCCCTGATAGCGCTCGACATAGTCGCGCACGCCGCCGGGTGCATTGAGATCGATGGTCTCGAACGGCCCCATGAACGACCAGCGCAGCGCCAGCCCGTCGCGGATGCCGACGTCGACATCCTCGACACTGGCGTAGCCATCGGCGACAAGCCGGAAAGCTTCCTCAAGCAATGCGCCTTGCAGGCGATTCATGATGAAGCCGTCAAGCTCGTGCTGCATGACCAGTGGCGCGTGGCCGGCGTCGACGAGGAAGGCGCGGGTTCTCTCGACCGTCTCGGCCGAGGTCCACGGCGCCGGCACGATTTCGGCCGCCGGAATGAGATAGGGCGGGTTGATCGGATGCACGACCAGGCAGCGCTGCCGCCCTTGCAGATGGTCGGTGAATTTCGACGGCAACAGCGCCGAGGTGGAACTGGCGATGACTGTTCGCGGATCGGCAAGCGTGTCGATCAAGGAGAACACCTTGCGCTTCACCTCGAGATTCTCGGGCGTGTTCTCCTGGATATGCACGGCACCTGCCAACGCCTCTTCAAGCTCGGCGACAACGGAGATACGGTCAAGAACCTCACCGGCTTGCTGTCCCCGCAGAAGATCGTTCTGGGCGAGATCGCCGAGCACGCCGGCAATGTAGTCGCGGGCTCCACCTGGGGCAGTGGGCGACTGGTCCCACATCCGCACGTCATGGCCGGCGCGGGCGAAGCTGATCGCCCAGGCCCGCCCGATGAACCCGCTTCCGACGATCGCGACATTGGCCATGGTTTGTTCCTCAAAGTGTTTCGACGTTGCCGTCGACGCCGAGCGACTGGCCGGAAATGTTGATCCCCGCATCGGAGAGCAGGAAGGCGACCATCGACGCGACATCATAGGGGCTGGTCATGCGACGCAGCGAGATGTTCTGCAGATAGCGCCCGGTCATCTCCTCGTGGCTGATACCGACCTGCTTGGCGCGCGCCGAGATAACACCTTCGATGCGGGGGCCCTCGATGATGCCGGGCAGGATGGCGTTGACCCTGATGGCGTGCGGCCCGAGCTCTTTGGCCAAGCTTTGCGTGAAACCGATGACACCGAACTTGGCCGCCGAATAGGGTGTGCGGAAGGCGTAGCCATGGCGGCCGGCGGCCGACGACATCGAGACGATCGAACCGCCGCCCGCCGCCTTGATCAGCGGCACCGCGCGCCGGGCGCACAGGAACTGGCCGGTCAGGCAGATGTCGATGCAGCGCCGCCAGTCCGCCGGATCGATCTCGTCGACACCGCCGGTCGGCCCGGCAATGCCGGCATTGTTGATCAGCGCATCGAGCCCGCCGAGTTTTTTCTCGACCGCCTCGAACAGACGGTCGACGTCCTCGTCGCGCGAGACGTCGGCCTTGACCGCCGCGACCAGGTCGATCTTGCTGGGAGCAGCGGCCAGCGCCTCGTCGGAAACGTCGCAGACGACGATGCGGGCGCCGAGGCGTGACAGCGTGTCGGCTATGGCAAACCCGATGCCGCCTGCGCCCGCCGTCACCAGCACGCGCTGGCCTTTCAGCCCGGTCAAAAATTCGTCCGCCGATGCCGGCGCCCTTGTGCTCATGGTCATGTCCTTCTCATTGCAGCCGCCGTTCGCGCAGCGCCATGACGGCGCCCAGAACGACCAGTCCGTAAAGAATTGCCCTCGTGGCATAGGGAAGCGTGGTGCCGGCGAGCAGCATCTGCAGTGCCGTCAGCAACAACACGCCGCCGAGCATGCCGAGATAGTGGCCGCGCCCGCCGGTGATCAGCGCGCCGCCGACCACCACCACGGCGATCGACGGCAATAGATAGTCGTCGCCCATGCCGAGGCTCGCCTGACCCGAAAAGCCGGTCAGCATGACGCCGACAACAGCCGCGCAGACGGCCGAAAGCATGTAGACCAGGATCAGCGTGCGCTCGACGCCGATGCCCGACAAGCGCGCCGCGCGCAGCCCGTTGCCGATGCCGTAGACGCGCCTTCCGAACGGGGTGCGGCCAAGCAGGAGTACCGCTGCGACGACAAAGACGACCATCAGCAGCACGATTGGAGTCAGCAGGCCGGCGAGCTTGGCCGTCATGACCCAGCGCAGCATCGGCGAGGAAAACCCGGCCGGCGTTCCCTGCGAATAGAGCAGCGCACAGCCTTGCAGAATGCCGTTGGTGGCGAGCGTCATGACGATCGGCGAGATGCCGAGATAGACGATGCCGAAACCATTGGCGAAGCCGATGGCGCAGGCCATCACCAGGACGACCGGCAAGGCGTAGACAAGGGCGGCGTCGGAGCCGTTGACCATGCCCGCCAGGATGATGCCGGAGATGCCGATCGTCCACGGCACGGAGAGATCGAGGCCTCCGGTCAGGATGACGGTTCCCTGTCCGAGCGCCAGGACGGCTAGGAAGGAGGATAGCACCAGCAGCGAATTCCAATAGCCCGGATTGAGGATGGCGCGGCCGAGCCAGATCTGGGTGACAAGCACGATGAGCAGCAGGCAGACATAGGCCGGCAGCGCATAGCGCAGCGTTTCCGCATTGCGCAGATGGAAGGCAGGGCGCGGCGATGCCGGACTGCGCTGGGCATGGGCTGGCTCGGCGATCTTGAGACGCCGGTCCACGCGCTCGAGTTGCGAGGGCAATATGCCGGCGCGCCAGGCGGCGAGCCGGGCACGCGCGGCGCGCAGTTGCACGGCAAGCACCGATGCATGCGAGATCGAGCCGGCAAGTGCCGCCAGTACCAGAATGGTGCCTTCGGCGATGGTCGCATAATAGGCCGATACGTTGAGCACCAGCAGGATGTTCACCACGATCATCAGGATAAAGGCGCCGAAGACAGAGCCCACCGGGCCGCCCTGCCCGCCACCGAGGCGCGTGCCGCCGACGACGACCGCCGCGAACATCGACAAGAGCAGCGGATTGCCGACCAGCGGATCGCCGCTGCCGGTCTGGGCGCTGATGAACACGCCGGCAAGGCCATAGCAGCCGCCGGCGATGACATAGACGGCAAAGCGCACCAGAACGACATTGATGCCGACGGAAGCGGCCGACTCCGGATCGCTGCCAAGCGCGTAGAGTGCTGTGCCGAAGCGGGTTCCCTTCAGCCAGAACCAGGCGAGCAGGACGACACCGATCACCACCAGCGGCATCGGCAGCCAGCCGGCGATCGCGTCGCCGAGATAGAAGGTGCCGAGATCGGGCGACACGAAGCCGCCGGGCTTGTCCATCACCAGCAGCGTGACACCTTGCAGGATGAACATGGTGGACAGCGTCACCACGATCGGCTGCATGCGCAGCACCGCGATGAAGAAGCCGTTGAAGGCGCCCACCGCCATGCCGACGCCGATGCCGACGGTGGTCCACAGGAGGATGCTTGCGCCTGGCGCCATCGGATCCATGCTCGATGCCAGCACGGCATTGACCAGCGATATCACCGCGCCGGCGGACAGGTCGAAGCCGCCCGACAGGATCACGATCGTCTGGCCGATCGCCGCGAGCGCCGAGGTGGCGCCGCCGCTCGACAGGAACGACACATCGAAATAGGTCAGCGGCCCAGCGCTGATCCAGTCGACGACGAAGAGCAGGATCGCCAGGACGGCCGCGGCGATCAGCGCGCCGCGATTGCGCACCAGCGCACGGCGCAGTCCGAAGCCGCCGGGAACAGGGGATGAGGCTGCTGCGCTGCTCATGCGGCGGCTTCCCCGGCATGGCCGAGCGCCGGGCGCATGATGGCCGGTTCGGTGATAGCGTCGCCTTCGAGTTCGGCGGCGATGCGCCCGTCATAGAGGACCAG
>NZ_RZPI01000305.1:0-6264 GCF_003998715.1 Mesorhizobium sp. M7A.F.Ca.CA.002.15.2.1 | reverse complement strand
CCATTCGGCCGCCTCCTCAAACTGGCCGAGCCGGACACGCGCCATGGCGCATGTCCGGCTCGGCCAGTTTGAGGAGGCGGCCGAATGGGCGCTGAAGGCGGCGGCGCGGCCCAACGCCCACGCCATCATACTGGCGATCGCCGCGCACTGCCTGGCGCTGGCCGGACGGCTCGACGAGGCGCGCGGCTTCGCCGCCGCCATCCGCAAGACAAGGCCGGACTATTGCGCCGACGATTTCATCGGCACCTTTCGCTTCGAACCGGATGCCGTAGCGCTGTTCCGGCAGGGCGCCAGCCGCATCGGGCTCAACTGAAGCCCGGGATCGCCATCTTGGGGATCGCGTGGGAATTTCGCCTCAAATCCGCCAGGTTAACGAAGTCGGAAGGAGTTGTTTAACCGTTAGCTTCTATGTCACGGCCCGGGGGGCCGACAAAGTGAGTATGATGAGCAACAGCCCCGACAAGCGCAATGAATGGCGCGCCATATTTTACGTGCAGGCTCGCGTTGCCATCCTGTTTGTCCCGGTGGTTGCCAGCCTGCTTATCATAGCGGCGCTTGCCGGAAACGAACGCAAGTCGGTTCCCAGCATGATCGACCCGACCGTCACCGGCTCCGTGCGGTAGGCGCTATCGGTCGGCGTTAGCCCTCTCGGGGAGAGCGCCTTCTGAAGAAAAAAGAAGGTCGAGGGAAAGGCCCTCCCGATCAACGAGGGAAGGCGCCATGCGCTTTTCCTGGGAAACCACTTCACACTTTCCCGGACTTGCTCCAGGAGAGCGTGCTTTCCGGCAGCATTCGCTTGAGCACGTCGTCCTTGCGGATGAAATGATGCCATAGCGCCGCGGCCGCGTGCACTCCGGCGAGGATGAGGATCGAATTGGCGCACAGGCTGTGCAGTTCCCTGATGAACCGGGCCGTGTCGCGGTCGGGCGATACCGGGGCCGGGATGGTGAAGAGGCCGAAGAAGCTCAAGGCGTCGCCCCTATACCAAGTCAGCAGGATGCCGAGAGCCGGAATGGTCACCAGCAGCGCATAGAGCAGCAGATGCGCGATCTTGGCCGCCCATCGTTCAAGGTCCGACATTTCCGTCGGCAGCCCTGGCGTTCCCAGTATCAGGCGCAGGCCGACGCGGATGACGACCAGCGCAAACAACAGCAGCCCGAACGAAATATGGAACCACCAGACGAGCGCGCTGCCGGGATCGCCGCGCGGAAAAAGTTCTTCCACATAGGTCAAGCCATAAAGGCCGATGACCAGCAGAAACACCGCCCAGTGAATGGCTTTTTGCGCGCTTGTATAGGTGGGGTGCATGCGAGCCTTCCAGTTTTGAATGTTTCTAAACTAGCCGCGATCATGTCAAAGCTTTGTCGGGCTCGGATGATCGTGAGCTGGCAGGACACTGGAACGGGTAGGCTGTCAGTTTGCGGACAGTCGGGCATCGAGCGCGTAATGCTGGACAAAGAAAAACCCGGGCGAACCGGGCTCTTCTTCGGCGTCTCCAGGGCGCTCAAACAAAGCGCGGGATCGGACCGTTCTGCGGGGTCACATCGTCGCCGAGGTCGACAAACACCTCGTCGACATAGCACCATGCCCAGCCTTCGGGCGGATCGTAGCCCTCGATGATCGGATGCTTGATGGCGTGGAAATGCTTGGTGGCGTGGCGGTTGGGCGAGTCGTCGCAGCAGCCGACATGGCCGCAGGTACGACACAGCCGCAGATGCACCCATTGCGACCCGCTCTTCAGGCATTCCTCGCAGCCGAGCGCGCTCGGCGTGACCTTCCTGATGTCGCGCGTATGTCTGCATTCATCCATCATGGTCTCCCGGCCATTCGAAATGTGTCGGCGTTGCCGCGCGCGAGGTAGGCATGCAGAGCCGCGACCACCTGGGCGCCTTCGCCGACAGCCGCCGCGACCCGTTTGACCGAACCGGCGCGGACATCGCCTATGGCGAACACGCCGCTGCGGCTCGTCTCCATCTGCGCCGATCCTATGTCCGATCCGGTGCGCACGAAACCCCTGGCGTCCAGCGCGACATCGCAGTTGGCCAGCCAATCGGTGTTCGGATCGGCGCCGATGAAGAGGAAGAGATGGCGGATCGGGCGCGTCGTTTCCGCGCCGCTGGCGCGGTTGCGCCAGCGCACCGTGGCAAGATTGCCCTCTTCGCCGTCCAGCGCCTCGATTTCGGTCCCGGTCAGCACCTCGATGTTCGGCTGCGCCCGGATGCGCTCGACCAGGTAGCGCGACATGCTGGCATCGAGGCTGCCGCCGCGCGCCAGCAGCGCCACCTTCCGCGCATGACTGGCCAAGTAGACAGCCGCTTGCCCGGCCGAATTGCCGGCGCCGACCAGCGCCACTTCCTGGCCCGCGCAAAGCCGGCCTTCGATGGGCGACGCCCAATAGTGCACGGACGTCCCCTCGAACCGCGCCAGATCGGCGATGTCGAGGCGACGATAACGCGCGCCGCTGGCGATCACCACGCTGCGCGTGCGCACGGTCTCGCCGTCACCGACATCGAGCAGATAGCGGGCGCCTGAAGTGTCGGTGGCCGCGCTCAAAAGCTTCGCCTCGTCCGGGATGACCATTTCAACGCCGAACTTCTGCGCCTGGTTGTAGGCGCGCGCCATCAGCGCCATGCCGGTGATGCCGGTCGGGAAACCGAGATAGTTCTCGATGCGCGAGGAGGCGCCGGCCTGTCCGCCGAAGGCACGGCAATCGAGCACGATCGTCGACAGCCCTTCGGATGCCGCATAGACCGCCGCCGCCAGCCCTGCCGGGCCGGCGCCGACGATGGCCACGTCATACACCGTATCGGCATCGATCGGGCGCAACAGGCCGACGCAGCGGGCGAGGTCCTTTTCGCCGGGGTTCATCAGCAGCCTGCCGTTTGGACAGAGCACGATCGGCAGGTGGTGCGGATCGACCTCGAAGCGTTCGACCAGGGTTTTGGCGCAGGGATCGCTGTCGGAATCGAGCACGCGGTGCGGCTGGCCGCTGCGCGCCAGAAAACCCTGCAGCCGCAACACGTCGGCATTGTCCTGGGGTCCGATGATGATCGGCCCGCTGGTGGCGCTCTCCAAGAGCCCGACGCGGCGCAGGATCAGCGCCCGCATGATGCGCTCGCCGAGATTGGCCTCCTGCACCATCAGGTCGCGCAGTCGTTGCGAGGCGATGACGAACGCCTCCACCGGCTCGGCGGCCTGCGCATTCACCAGCGAGGGACGGGCCGAAAGCTGCGCCAGCTCACCGACAAAGCTGCCCGGGCCGTGCGTGACGATCGTCTCGCGCCGGCCGAGCCCGCCGTCCTGGGTGATGTCCACGCTACCCGACAGCACGACGATCAGGCCGGGCGCCACATCGCCGGCTTCGATGATGTGCTCGCCGGCTGCATAGGCGCTGGCCTCGCCGAACCGGCGCATGCGGTCGATGTCCACCTCGGCCAGCGTGGGGAACGCCTGGTCGCGGCGGGCACCGAAGATCGGGTTGGTGGATTGAGCCATGGTTTTGAGCGTAGCGAAGCGGCCGCGGAGTTTGAAGCGGTTTGTGAGGGGACTGGCCGGAAGGGGAGGTTGGCTGAAAAGAAAAAGCCCGGACGAACCGGGCTTTTTTCTCTAAGTTTCTGAACCGTCAAGTGGTTCGAAACGGGAATTTGGTGCCCAGAAGAGGACTCGAACCTCCACTCCTTGCGGAACACGGACCTGAACCGTGCGCGTCTACCAATTCCGCCATCTGGGCTGGTGCGGGCTCATGTAAGCGGGCAAGCGATTGCTGTCAACGCGCTTTTTTCGCAGGTGCTCCGTTCGCCGGCTCAGTCGTCCAGCACTTCCTTGGAAGCGACGGTGGAATCGGCGTTGAGCTGGTAGATGACCGGCACGCCGGTGCCGAGTTCCAGCTTGACGATCTCCTCGCCCGACTTGCCGTCGAGCGCCATGATCAGCGCGCGCAGGGAGTTGCCGTGCGCGGCGACCAGCACGGTGCCGCCGCGCAGCACATGCGGCTGCAAATCGTGCAGGTAATAGGGCCAGACGCGGGCGCCGGTGTCCTTCAGGCTCTCGCCGGCAGGCGGCGGCACGTCGTAGGAGCGGCGCCAGACATGCACCTGCTCCTCGCCCCATTTCTTGCGGGCGTCGTCCTTGTTGAGGCCGGAGAGGTCGCCATAGTCGCGCTCGTTGAGCGCCTGGTCGCGGATGGTCTTCAGGTCGCCCTGGCCGACCGCGTCGAGGATGTGCTGGCATGTCTTTTGCGCCCGGATCAGCGCGGAGGTGAAGGCGATGTCGAATTTCAGGCCGCGCGCCTTGAGCTTTTGCCCGGCGGCCTTGGCCTCGGCGTGGCCCTGTTCGGTCAGGTCGACGTCGCGCCAGCCGGTGAACAGGTTCTTCAAATTCCATTCGCTCTGGCCGTGGCGCACGAGCACGAGGGTTCGCGACATGTTTGCTCCTTCAGGTTTATGGATCAGGCCGGCTCAGCTGAGGCCGAGCACGTCCCGCATCGAATACAGTCCCGGCTTCTTGCCGCGCGCCCAAAGCGCCGCCTTGACGGCGCCGCGGGCGAAGATGGCGCGGTCCTCGGCGTGGTGCGACAGGGTGATGCGCTCGCCGGTGCCGGCCAGCATCACGCTGTGGTCGCCGACGACAGAGCCCCCGCGCAACGTGGCAAAGCCGATCGAGCCCGTCTTGCGCACCCCGGTGTGGCCGTCGCGGACGCGCACGTCGTTGCCTGAGAGCTCGATACCACGCCCGGCGGCGGCGGCTTCACCCAGCAGCAGCGCCGTGCCCGAAGGCGCGTCGACCTTGTGCTTGTGGTGCATTTCGAGGATCTCGATGTCGAAATCGTCGGCATCGAGCGCGCGCGCCGCCTGCTCGACCAGCACCGCCAGAAGATTGACGCCGAGGCTCATATTGCCCGATTTGACGATCGTCGCATGGCGCGCCGCCGCCGCGATCCTGGCATTGTCATCGGTCGAACAGCCGGTAGTGCCTATGACATGGACGATGCGCGCCTGCGCCGCGTAGCCGGCGAATTCGACCGTCGAAGCAGGCGTGGTGAAATCGAGCACACCGTCGGCCTTGGCGAACACCGGCAGCGGATCGTCGCTGATCGGCACGTTGATGATGCCGATGCCGGCCAGCTCGCCGGCATCCTTGCCCAGATGCGGCGAATCCGCCCGCTCGACCGCGCCGATGACCCGCGCGCCTGATATAGAGTGGATGGCACGGATCAGCGTCTGGCCCATGCGGCCGGCGGCGCCCACCACCACCAGGCCCATATCATTTGCCGGTCCGTCGGTTGCGGGCGTGGCGCTCATGTCGTGCTCCCGGCGATGCTCTGCGTGTCGATGCCTTGTGACAGGCGTTGCGCCGAAGTCCGGATCGGCGCGCTGTCGTCGACAAGCCCCAGACCCTTGACGCCCTGGATGCGGTGGAAGCGGGCATAGACGCTGTGCGGATCGGCCATCAGCGAGGCGTGCGTGCCTTCCTCGACCAGCCGGCCCTGTTCCATGACGATGATGTGGTCGGCATTGACCACCGTCGACAGCCGGTGCGCGATGACGATGGTGGTGCGGCCTTCCATGACCTTTGTCAGCGCCTGCTGGACGCGAGCCTCGGCCTCGTTGTCGAGCGCCGATGTCGCTTCGTCGAGCAAAAGGATCGGTGCCTGCCGCACGATGGCCCGCGCGATCGAGACGCGCTGGCGCTGGCCGCCGGACAGCGTCACGCCGTTCTCGCCGACCGGCGTGTCGTAGCCCTGCGGCTGCTGGCGAATGAAGTCGTCGGCCGCGGCTTGGCCCGCGGCCTGTTCGATCTCGGCATCGGTGGCGCTCAGCCGGCCGTAGCGGATGTTGTCGCGGATGGTGCCTTCGAACAGATAGGGCTGCTGCGAGACATAGGCGATGGAACCGCGCAGCGACTGTTTGGTGACCTTCGAGATGTCCTGGCCGTCGATCTCGATCGATCCCGCCTCGACATCGTAGAAGCGCTGCAGCAGCGCCACCAATGTCGTCTTGCCGGCGCCCGAAGCGCCGACGATTGCCGTCACCTTGCCGGCCGCGGCGACGAAACTCAGATCCTGCAGCACCGGAGCCTCCTCGACATAGCGGAAGGAGACGTTGTTGAAACGCACTTCGCCGGAGGTGAATTTCGCCTCGGCGGCGCCTTGGGCGTCGCTCTGCTGCGGCTCGATGTCGAGAAGCTCGTAGATCATGCGCGCATTCACAAGCGCGCGTTCCATGCCGACCTGCATGCGCGCCAGACGGCGGGCCGGATCATAGG
>NZ_RZPI01000304.1:0-6265 GCF_003998715.1 Mesorhizobium sp. M7A.F.Ca.CA.002.15.2.1 | reverse complement strand
TCGTCAACCAGCTCGATCCGACGCTATGGTTCGACATCGTGCGCGACAGGTTGAGGATGTCGAAGTCCCGGATGTCGACGTCGCGCTCAACCAGCAGGATTTCGCGGATCTGCTTGCCAAGCTCCGCTCCCTGCGCGCCGATGGCGGCGTTGGTTCCACCAAGTTCGGGACTAACGTAGGCCCCGCCGTCATCCAGCAGCGCGTCGAATTCGCCAAGTGACTCGACGAGGGGAGCGCCACGAGCGATGCGCGCCGCCAGCTTGGCCAGAACCTGCTGGAGATCCGTTTCGCGTCTGCGCTGGTCTTGGTAATTCTGCTGGAAAAAGAAGATGAACAGCGACACGCCGATGCCGATCAGGATCACGCCCAACTGCGAGAAGATGTTACGGTAGTATTCCAGCAGCTTTTCGCGATGACGCACGTCGTCGCGCACACTGTGGGCGACGCGCAGATTGACGATCAGCGACAGGATGAGCAGCCCAGTACCGACGAGGATGAGGCCGCCGATGAGCAGGTAACCATGGCCTGTGCTGAAGTCCATTCGTTTTCCCTGAAGCCCAGACTGCGCAGAATAGTGCCATTTTGGCTAAATACCTACGGATTTGCAGGCGGTGGATTTGATGGCGGCGACCACCCCAGAAGGTTGACCCGCCTGGCCATCCGGCCGATAGCTCCGCCAGAAACTGCCCCGAGAACCCTGATGACTTCAGACACGAACCTCCACGATGCACGCTCCGCCGATCCTGACACCGCCTGGCAGGCGGACGTCCGCGCCGGGGTGCGCCACGTCCGCGACCTTGACCGCCTCCCGCTGTCGTCAGCCGAGCGCGCAGCCGCCCAGGCCGCGGCGGCGAACCACAAGGTGCGCGCGCCCAAAGCCTATCTCGACCTGATCGACTGGAACGACCCGGCTGATCCGATCCGGGCGCAGGTCATCCCGTCTCCGCAAGAACTTGAGGAAGCGGAAGGCGAACTCGACGATCCGATCGCCGACCATGACTTCAGCCCGGTGCCGCGCTTGACGCATCGCCATGCCGACCGGGTGCTGTTGTTCCCGACCTACCAATGCGCGGTCTATTGCCGGTTCTGCTTCCGCAAGGAATCGCTGACCTCGATCGGCAGGGGTTATACGCGCGAGGCGCTGGAGCCGGCGCTGGCCTATATCGCGGATCACCCCGAAATCCGCGAGGTGATCCTGACCGGCGGCGATCCGCTGTCGCTGCCCGACAAGGCGCTGGCCGAAATCCGCGCGCGCATCGAAGCGATCGCGCATGTGCGGCTGCTGCGCATCCACACGCGCGTTCCGGTGGCGCTGCCGTCGCGCATCACGCCGGGGCTGGTTGCGGCCCTGCAGGGCCGGCTGATGGTCACCATCGTCACCCATTTCAACCACGCGCGGGAAATCACTCAGGCCACGGAAACCGCCTGTCGCACGCTGCGGCAAGCCGGCTTCGTGCTGCTCAACCAGAGCGTTCTGCTCAAAGGCGTCAACGACAGCGTCGAGGCGCTGGAGGAGCTCTGCCGCGAGCTGATGTATCGCCTCGGCGTCAAACCCTATTACCTGCACCATGGCGACCTCGCGCGCGGCATGGCGCACCGGCGCACGACGATTGCGCAGGGGCAGGCGCTGACCGAAGCGCTGCGGGCGCGACTGTCGGGCATCTGCAACCCCGTCTATGTGCTCGACCTGCCGGAAGGCGGCGGCAAGGTGCCGATCGGGCCTTGCCATGTCGAGGGACGGGAGGGCGAGAACTGGCGGCTGCGCGGGCTGGATGGCGAGGTGAGGGCGTATACGGAGATCGTTGGCGAATAGGACTGCGCGCTAACCCCTGTCTTTCTCGACAAACGCCAGCACCACCACGCGCGGGGCAACGCAGTAGGCGAGCCTGGCCTTGCGGCCTGTCTTCGTCGTCGCGTGGCCTGCGTTCAGGTCGACGGTGATGTCCTCATAGCCCAGCACCTCGCGATCGAGCGGATAGACGGCCTTGTAGACGGCTTCCTTGGCGGCAAAAAGGATGCGGCCGGCAAGATGCCGGTCGGCTGCGTCGGTGCGGTCCGCGGGTGTTGTCACGAGCGCCAAAATATCATCCGGGAGAGGCTGCGCGGGCTCGACGTCGATGCCGAGCGAGGCGATATCGCCAACCGGTGCAACCGCCGCTACCGCCATGTCGTCGTCGTGCGCGAGCGAACCCATTATTCCCTCGGGCCAGACCGGCGCGCCGGTTGGCGCGCGCAGGATGGCGACGTCGCCGACGCCAAGCTCCGCCAGCAGTCCGTGCGCGATCCAGCGCGCAGCGCCGCTGGCGCGCCGCATGGCAAGCTGGCGCGCCGCGATAGAGCGGGCTTCCATGGGCAGCAGATGGGCTTCATCGCCTTCGCGGATCAGGCGGCATCCGATCCGGACACCGCTCGGCGCGATCGCGGCCATAGCCTCCAGCAGGGTCGTTTCCGCCGATGAATTCGCAACGGGCGGCGTCAACGATCGACCATCGGCAGGACGGCGATCATTTCTCCGTCCTCGTCGATGCCTTGTTCCACGAAGCCGGCTGCGCGATAGAGGTGGCGTGCGGCCTCGTTCTCGGGCTCGTAGCAGATCGAAACCTCCCTGATATGGCCGAGATTTCCGATCTCGTCGAGCAAGGCGCGCAATGCGGCTTTGCCATAGCCTTTGCCCTGGTGGGCGCGGTCGATCATGAAGCGGTAGACCAGCGCCTCGTTGTCCGACGCATCGTACATCAGGAAACCGACGACACGGGTCCCAGCCATGATGGCGCGCGGCCGCGCGTCTTCGTCGGTTTCGGCTTCTTCGAGGGACTCCGAATTGCCGGCGACGAAATCCCTCTGCTCCGGAGCCAGTTCCAGGGCCGCCACCAGAGCGCGGTTGGCCCTGGTCACGGCAACGAGACGGATGTCCTCGGTGTTCAAGCCGATGCCTTGGCCGAGGACTCGGTGATCGGTTCGACGAAGCGATGCAGCTTGGCCGGGTTGCCGCGCCATATGGAGTTGGGCTCCAGCTCTTCGCCCTTCATGACGAAGGAGTCGACATCGACCACCGAACCTTCGCCCATGACAACGCCGTAGTGGACAAAGGCGGAGGGTCCGAGCGTGCAGCCCTTGCCGATGCGGATGAAGTCGGACTTGAAGGCGCCTTCTTCCAGCGAATGGGCCTGGATGACGCAGCCCTCGTTGAGGGTGGCGTCGTCGCCGATCTCCACCAGCGAGCGTTCTGTCAGATTGCTGCCGCCGTCATAGACACGGCTGCCGATCTTGACGCCCAGCATGCGCAGGATCATCGGCCGGAACGGCGTGCCGGCGAACAGCCGCACGATCGGCGAATCCGCCAGCTTCCAGTGGCGTTCATGACGCCAGAACGCGACGTCATAGATCGTCGTCATCTGCGGCTTCAGCCTGCCGAAACCAAGACTTGCCCGTTCCACGAAGATGTAGAACGGAATGGTGATCGCCGAGGTCAGCAGCACGGCGACGAACAGTGCGACTTCAGCCCATTCGGTGTAGTAGTTCAGCGCCCGGTCCCAGATCGCCAGCGTGGCGAACAGCATGACCCATTGCGTTGCCACGAACAGCAGGATCGTCACCAGATTGTGGCGGTTCTTCAATGGGATGCGCCGGCGCCGGTCGTCCTCGTCGATGCCGGCGATGAGTTCCTTGTCGCGGTTCACCATGCGCGGGATTTCAAAGGCAGGCGAACCCAAGAGCCCGACATTCTCGCGCAGCGGCCCGTCGATGGGGATCATCACCTTGGTGCCGAGCAGGACGTTGTCGCCGGTGCGGCCGTCCGGCGGATAGTAGATGTTGTTGCCGAGATAATTGCGCTCGCCGATCCTCGTCGGCTCGAGCCTGAAGGCGGCGGCGGATTTGTGCATGTTGATCATGAACAGCCCGTCCGACACCATGGTCTCGGTGCCGATCTCGCACAGAAGCGGGTTTTCGTGCTGCTGGTTGGAGCCGAAATTGGAGCCGGTCTGCACCACCTTGTTGAGATTCCAGCCGATCGCTCGCATGTAGTGCACGATGGCCGAGCTGTCGCCGGCCAGCAGGCCGAGCACGCGGGAATTGCTGGAGAATTCAGCGACGGTCTGCAGCCAGTAGCGGAAGCCGTACAGCGTGTAGGTGCGGCCTGGCTTCAACAGCAGGCTGACCAGGCGCGGCACCAGCGTCGCCGCCAGGAAGGATGCGGCCATGTAGCCGAACAGCGTCACCGTGGTGCCGATCGCGACGACGCCGATGGTTTCCTGGTAGTCGTCGCCGACATTTTCCCAATAGCTGTGGAACAGGAGCGGCAAGGGAGTGACGATGGCAAACAGGCCGATCAGCTGAACCGCTTCGAACAGGAAGCGCCGGATGTTGGACGGATCGACATTGCGCACCTTGCAATAGTCGGCCGTGGTCGGCACGGCCGGCGAGCCATGCCAGCGTTCGCCGTCGGGGATGCTTTGGCCGCGGTGCAGCGAGGACGAATGGCCGAGCTGGGCGCCGTCGCCGATCCTGGTGTCGATGTCGAGCGTCGAACCGACGCCGACAAAGGCATCGCGGCCGATGGTCAGCGGCCCGGTGTGGATATAGCCGGCCTGCGCCCGGAAGCCGAGGATCATCGATTCCTTGCGCAGGATGGTGTTGGCGCCGATCGAGATGAGATCCGTGCAGACGGGCACGGATTTCGATTCGATGACGGCGTTCTTGCCGAGCCTGGTGCCGAGAAGCTGCAGGTAGATGCTGTAGAGCGGGCTGCCGCGGAACAGCACGACGGGCGCGGTGCGGATCAACGTCTTGACCACCCAGAAGCGGAAGTAACGCACGCCCCAGATGGGAAACGCTTCCGCCTTCCAGCGGCCGACCAGCACCCATTTGGCGAGGACGGCAAAACCCGACATGCCGAAGAACACGGCGGCCGAAAGCGCCACGCACCTGATGTAGAGCTGCAGCGGATCGTCGAGCGCGTCGTACATCCAGTTGAGACCACCATTGATCGCCCACAGGGCGCCATAGCTGTAGAGCCCGTAGAACATCAGCTGTGCGGCGCCGCAGGTCCAATAGGCAAGATTGGAGGCCCGCCGCGTGAGGACGGGCTCGTTGGTGGCCGTCGTCATCTCGTCCGCTACGCCCAGATGCAGCGCCAGCCGCGCCACGGTCGGGTGGAGGTAGATGTCGCGCATGGACGCCGTCGCCCATTCCTTCCTGGTGCGCACACGGGCGCAGAAATGCGCCATCAGCAGCGAGTTGGCGCCGAGATCGTCGAAGAAATTGTCCTCGACGGACACTTCGTCGAACTTCAGCACCGCGGCCAGCGCGTCGGCCAGGAAACGCTCGTCGTCATTGGCGGGCGCGACCATGGCGCGATCGCCCGAAAGCCGCACGCTTGTCGGCTTCGGCAGCTGGCGCAAATCCACCTTGTTGGAAACCGTCATCGGGATCGCCGGCAGCTCCTCGAGATAGGAGGGCACCATGTAGTCCGGCAGCCGCCGCTTCATCGTCCTGGCGAGGTCCGCGCGCGAGATCGCCGTCTGGCCGGCCTTCGCTGCGAAATAGGCGACGAGTTCGACGCGGCCGGGCTCGATCTCCCAGGTGGTGACGGCGGCTTGAGCGATCTCGGGCTGGTCGAGCAGCACCGCCTCGATCTCGCCGAGCTCGATGCGGTAGCCGCGGATCTTCACCTGGGTGTCGATGCGGCCGTTATACTCGATCTCGCTTTGGTCGTTGATGCGGCCAAGGTCGCCGGTGCGGTAGATGCGCTTGGACGGGTTGTTCGGCAGGCCGACGAAATCGGCGATGAATTTCTGTTCGGTCAGGTCGGGCCGGTTGAGATAGCCGACCGCGAGCCCGATGCCGGCAATGCCGATCTCGCCCAGTTCGCCCGGCTCGGCAAGCTGCGGCAGCGAAGCGTCGAGGATGACGATCGAGTAGGTCGGCAGCGGCGCGCCGATGGTGACGGGACTGTCCGGCGTCAGCGCGCCCATGGTGGCGGTGACGGTCGCCTCGGTCGGGCCGTAGGTGTTCAGGATCTGCCGCCCCGGCTTCGACCAGCGCACCACCAGATTGTGCGGACAGGCCTCGCCGCCCACCAGCAGCGTGCGCAGGCTGGGCACATCCGATGTCATCGACGACAGCAGCGTCGGGCTGCAGGCGATGCAGGTGATGTCATGGAGCCGCAGGAAATCGGCGAGTTCCTCGCCCACCAGCGGCATCTGGCCAGGAGCGGGCACCACCGTCGCGCCGGCGACGAACGGCACCCAGATCTCTTCGGAGG
>NZ_RZPI01000303.1:0-6292 GCF_003998715.1 Mesorhizobium sp. M7A.F.Ca.CA.002.15.2.1 | reverse complement strand
CCATCAGGTGCTGCATGCGCCCTAGCATGTGCCGACCGAGTTCGGCCGCGCGCTCGACCAGCCCTTCCTCCAGGATGATGTCGATCGTCGTCAATGCGGCGCGGGTCGTCACCGGGTTCTTCTCGTGGGTGTAGTGGCCGATCGCGAAGCCACCGGTGACGTCGAGATCGCGGCGCGCGATGATGGCGGCGATCGGCAGGACGCCGCCGCCGAGCGACTTGCCGAGGACGACGATGTCAGGCGTCACATCATCATGCTCGTGCGCGAAGAATTTGCCGGTCTTGCCAAGGCCGGTCGGGATCTCGTCGAAGATCAAGAGCGTGCCGTGCCGGTCGCAGGCCTCGCGCACCCGCTTCCAGAAGCCTGGCGGCGGCGGGTTTGGCGTCGCCCGCATCGGTTCGGCGACGACCGCCGCCACGTCCTGCTCGCGGCCAAGGACGTAGGCAATCATGTTGGCGCAGGCGAGGCCCGATGCTTCCAGGGAATCGTGGCCATAGGGGCAGCGATAGCCGTCCCAAGGCGCGACGTGCTCGGTGCCGGTCATCATCGGGCCTGATATGTGCGAGCGGAAGGTCGCCTCGCCACCAACGCTTGCTGCGCCGAAGCCGGCGCCATGGAACGCATCCCAGAACGACACCGTCTTGAAGCGGCCGGTCGCGGCGCGGGCGATCTTCAGCGCGACCTCGATGGCGTCCGAGCCGCCGGTGGTGAACAGCACTTTGCCGAGATTGCCGGGCGCCAATGCCGCCAGCTTCTCGGCCAGTTCGACGGCGGGCTCACAGGTGAAACGGCGCGGCGCAAAGCAGAGCTGATCGAGCTGCTTCTTGATGGCGGCCACAAGCCTCGGGTGGCCATAGCCGAGGTGATGGACGCTGTTGCCGTGGAAATCCATGAAGCGGCGACCGGCGGTGTCCTCGATCCAGATGCCTTGCGCCTTGGCGATCGTCGACAAACAGGGGCTGGACAGGCTCTGGTGCATGAAGGCGGCCGCGTCGCGATCGAGCAGGCCGCGGATCCGCGGATCGCCCTGCCCGGCATCCCAGCGACCGCGAGCCGCTGTGGTGTTGGAATCGCCTTCGGTGTGCACAAGTTCAGATATCGCGGCCATCATGGTCTCCGAAATGCGAATGAGGGAGCGGCGAACGCTCCCTCGATTGTTCTATCCGTCAATGCCGTCCGGTCAGGACCAGGGCAGCGAAAATGTCTTCACATTGGTGTAGCTCTTCATCGCTTCGATGACGCCTTCCTTGTAGCCGTTGCCCGAATCCTTGATGCCGCCGAAGGGCGACATCTCGATGCGATAGCCCGGCACTTCCCAGATGTTGACGGTGCCGACCTGAAGGCCGGCGATGTATTTCTGCATGCGCGGAAAAGAGTTGGTGCAGACGCCCGACGACAGGCCGAAGGCGGTCGAGTTGGAGAGCGCAATCAACGCCTCGTCATCGTCCGGCGCACGCACGATCGGGATGATCGGCCCGAAGGTTTCTTCCATGACCAGCTCGGATGTATGCGGCACGCGATCGACGACGATCGGCGGCAGCAACGCGCCCTGACGACCCGGATTGTAGAGGATTTCGGCGCCTTGCTCGGCAGCCATGTGGACGCGGGCTTCGAACAGCGCCGCCGCCTTCTCGTGCACGACGGTGCCAAGGTCGGTCGCGCGGTCCATCGGATCGCCGAAGCGGATCTTCTTCGCCCGCTCCAGCACCAGCGGCACGAAGCGGTCGGCGACGCTTTCCTGGACCAGGATGCGCTTGACCGCCGTGCAGCGCTGGCCGGAGTTTTTCGTCGCTCCGGCCACTGCTAGGTCCGCCGCCTTTGCCAGATCCTCGTCCGACAAATCGTTGAGGATGATCAGCGGGTCGTTGCCGCCGAGCTCCAGCACCTGGCGCTTGTAGCCGGCGGTGCGGGCGATCATCTTGCCGACCGGCACGCCGCCGGTGAAGGTGATCAGGTCGATGTTTTCATTGGTGATCATCTCGTTGCCGATATCGGCCGGCCAGCCGGTCACCACCGACAGCATTTCAGGCGGCAAACCGGCTTCATAGAGAATGTCGGCCAAGAGAAGCGCCGTCATCGGCGTCAGTTCGGTCGGCTTGACCACCACGCAATTGTTGGTGGCGATCGCCGGCGCCACCTTGTGCGAGACCATGTTGAGCGGATGATTGAACGGCGTGATCGCCGAGATCGCCTTCAACGGCTCGCGAGTGGTGAAGATCTTGCGCGCCTTCCCGTGCGGGGTGAGGTCGCAGGAGAAGATCTGCCCGTCATCCTGGATGCACATCTGCGCCGACAGCGTGAACACGTCATAGGCACGGCCGACCTCATAGAGCGAGTCCGTCTTGGAGATGCCGAGCTCGAGCGTGATGAGATCGGAGATTTCATCGCGGCGCGAGGCCAATGCCTCGGCGGTGCGGAACAGTATCTGCTGACGCTCGTAGCGGGTCAGCTTCGATTTGTAGCCGGCGGCGATCTCGAATGCCTGGCGGGCGTGATCGGCGCGGCCGGCCGGAACGGTGCCGATGACGGTGTCGTTCCAGGGATAGCGAACCTCGACGACGCCTTCGGCATCGACTCGTCTGCCGGCGATGCGCATCGGCTCGTGGCGAACTTTGATGGCGGGGTCGAGCTTGGTCATGGGTTCTGCTCCAGCAGATTCTTGTTGCGCGGAGGATTCGACCCCCACTCCGGCCCTTCGGGCCACCTCTCCCCCGATCGACGGGGGAGAGGAAATCAGGCGAGGTCAGTGCCTCAACGTTTCCAGGTTAAGCCGCGGCTAACCCTGGCGCCTTTCCTCTCCCCCGTCGATCGGGGGAGAGGTGCCGAGCGAAGCTCGGCGGAGTGGGGGTCGACAATCACGCTCGACTCAAGCCAGCGCCGCCGCCATGGTGGCGTAGTAGAAGGCATCGAAATTGCGCAGCGTCGGCTCGTTCGGAAATTCCGGCAGCACACGATTGACGATGAACGGCACCTCCTGCTCGGTCAGCCCGCCATGCGACCGTAGCGGCTCGTTCAGAGCCGCCAGGTCATGGCGATGTTCCGAGGTGCCGATCGTCTTGTTCTCGGTCGAGATCAGCACGATGTCGCCGATGCGATCGGCCGGCAGTTCGAAGCGCTCGCAGGCGGTCGGGCTGTCGACGACCAGCATGATGCTATCGATCTTGGCCAGCCTGGCCATGATATCGGCCTGGTCGGCGCCATCAGGCAGATAGGCGGTGGCGAAGGAACCCAGCGCGCCATGATGCACGACATAGGGGTCGGTGATCGGCAGGATGACGCGGGCGGCATCTTTGCCCAGCCACTCGTCGAGAAGGTCCTGGACATAGACGACATCAGGCGAACCGTCCGCCTTGTGCTTGGGCTTCATGCCATGGTCGGCGGTGACGACGATGGCAGCACCCAGCGCATCGAGCTCGGTCAGGTATTTGTCGAACATCTCGTAGAAGGCGTTGGCCTGCGGCACGCCGGGCGCATATTTGTGCTGCACATAGTCGGTGGTCGTCAGATACATGATGTCGGGGCGGAATTCCTTCAGCAGCTGGACGCCGGCGGCGAAGACGAATTCCGACAGCTCGGCCGAATAAACCTCCGGCACCGGCAGCCCAAAGTGCTTCGAGGCATTGTCGATGCCGTGCTCGGCCTTGCTGGTGGTGTCGGATTTTTCCGCAGAGAAGCACAGCGCGCGGCCTTCGTCGAAGGCGAGGCCCTTGCCGAGCAGCGCACGCAGCTTGTCCTTGGCGGTGACCACGGCGACCTTGGCGCCGGCATCGTAGAAGGCCTGGAAGATGGTCGACGCGCGCAGGAAGCGCGGGTCGTTCATCATCACTTCCTTGCCGGTCTCGCGCTCATAGAGATAGTTGCCGCAGATGCCATGCACCGACGGCGGCCGGCCGGTGGCGATCGACAGATTGTTGGGGTTGGTGAAGCTCGGAATGACAGAGTGCGCAAAGCGCACCGTGCCCTTCTGCTTGATCCTGACCAGAGCCGGCATCAGCCCGGCCTTTATCGCTTCGTCGAGATAGGCCGGCTCGCAGCCGTCAAGGCAGATGGCGATCGCCGGCACGCGCGGCCAGGCATAGGTGCGGCCGTTGACCGACACGGTGACAGGAGACATCTGGTTCATCTGATATCCTCGAAGTCGGCCGCTTCAGGCGGCGAGTTTGGCGCGTTCGGCAAGTGCCGCGGCGGGTGGGGCGGCGGTGTCGACGCCCATTTCATGAAGCGAGAACGCTGCCGCCTCGACGACGCGGCGCATGACATGTTCGTCCATCTGGCCGATGCAGCCGACGCGGAACGAATCCACGGCGGTCAGCTTGCCCGGATAGATGATGAAGCCCTTGTCCTTCATCAGGTCGTAGAAACGGTCGAACGCGAAACTGGCATGAGCCGGGTTGAAGAAGGTGACGATGATCGGCGACAGCCAGCGATCCCGGAGCAGTGTCTCGAAACCGAGGTCGCGCATGCCGGCCACCATAACGTCGCGGTTCCTCGTATAGCGGGCGCCACGGCCGGCGACGCCGCCTTCGGCCTCATGCTGGCGCAGTGCTTCGAGGAAGGCGGCCACGACATGCGTCGGCGGCGTGTAGCGCCACTGGCCGGTCTTGTTCAGGTGCGCCCACTGGGCGTGGACATCGAGCGACAGCGAATGGCTCCTGCCTTTGGCGGCCTCCAGTTCGCTCTTGCGCGCGATGATGAAGCCAAAACCCGGAACGCCTTCGATGCACTTGTTGGCGGACGAGACCATCGCCTCATAGCGGATTTCGTTGACGTCGAGCGCCACGGCGCCGAACGCACTCATGGAATCGACCAGCAGCTTGCGACCCTTGGCATGGACGGCTTCGGCAATTTCAGCGACCGGGTTGAGGATGCCGGAACTGGTCTCGCAATGGATGGCGATGACATGGGTGATATCAGGGTCGGCCGCGAGGGCCGCTGCCACCTCGTCGCCGCGCGGGGGCAGATAGTCACCCTTGTCGATCAGCGTATAGGCGCGGCCGAGATACTGCATGGTCTGCGCGGCGCGCAGGCCGTAGGCGCCGTTGGCCAGCACAAGAACCTTGCCGTCCCTGGGCACGAACGACCCCAGCATCGCTTCGACGCAGAAAGAACCGCTGCCTTGCATCGGCACGCAGTCGAACTCATCGTTCCTGTCCCCGGTCAGCGCCAGCAGCCGGCGACGCATATCCGATGTCATGGCGCGGAAGTCGCCGTCCCACGATCCCCAGTCGCGCAACATCGCCTGCTTGACCGAATAGGCCGTGGTGAGCGGCCCCGGGGTCAGAAGATACGGCTCGCCCAGCGCCGGGCTGGCCAGCGGCTCCGCGGCAAATTTCGTCTCGGCGAGCATGTTGTCCTCCGCTCGATCTGCGTTCGATGTGGCCTTATTCTTGGCCTGAATGATCTATTTGTAAAATCGTTATTTTGTATCGATGTATAGATTTTAGTGATGGCCTGCCGGGCGGGAATCCGTCCTCAGGCCATTGCAGGAGCCCTCACTTCCGCAGCCCCTCTCGCCAGCCGGCTTTCGAGCAGATCACCGCTCTGCGTCAGCAAGGGATAAGCGACCGAGGCCATCAGCGAGTTGATCTCCTTCAGCGCCCGCACGGCCTCCAGGTGGATGTCGCTGGTGTCGATGCTCTGCGGCATTCCCGATTGCAGGCGCTTGAGGTGACGGTCGTGGCTCGTGCGTTCCAGTCTGCGCATCCGCTCCTTCTCGACGACGAGTTGCCGCGCCGAATCGAGATCGCTCGACACCAGCACATTGAGTGCAAGCTGCATGTTGGCCATGACACGGTTGTGAAGCCCGGCCAGTTCGCTCCAGCCGTCGCGTGAGAAGCGCAGGTTCTTGTCACGCAGCTCCTGGGTGAGCACGAGCAGGTTCTTGGCGACGATGTCGCCGGCGCGTTCGAGATTGATGGCGAAGTCGGTGAGCTCGATGCCGCGCTGCGCTTCGGCCACGCTCATGCTGCCGCGATTGACTTCGGCAATGTAGAGCTTGATTTCGGTATGGGCGCGGTTGACCTCCTCATCGAGTTTTTGAGCCTGGCGTATCTGGTCGCCTTGTTGATCGCAGACAGGCCGGTGGCAAAGGCCGGAGAGGGTGGAGACCTGATGTCGCGCCGCACCAGCGCGCTCGACCGCACCGTCATGCGCACACCCGGTCTTGCGCTAGCCAGTGCCACCCGCGAGCTGCTGCGCATGGGCGAAGTCGTCGAGGTGATGCTGCGCCCAGTGATGGATTTCTTCGACGCCGGCACCGGCGACCAGATACGCCAGGCTCAAAAACTCGATG
>NZ_RZPI01000302.1:0-6306 GCF_003998715.1 Mesorhizobium sp. M7A.F.Ca.CA.002.15.2.1 | reverse complement strand
GAGCTGGTCATAGCCGATCTCGATCATTTCAAGAGCGTCAACGACAGCTTCGGCCATGCGTCCGGCGACCGGGTGATCGAGACTTTTGCAGGCTTCCTGCGTGAAGCCGCCGCCGCGCATCACGTTGCCGGCCGCATTGGCGGCGAGGAGTTCGCCATCATCCTGCCGGGAACCAACCTTGCCGCGGCGCGGCTGTTCGCCGAGGGGACGCGCAGCGCCTTCGGCGCGCTGCCCATAGACGGACTGCCGGCTGACAACCGCTGCACCGCGAGCTTCGGCGTCGCCGAACTCCATGCGAGCGAAGACTTTGCCGATCTGATGCGGCGGGCCGACCAGGCGCTCTATCAGGCGAAGAATGCCGGGCGCGATTGCGTGCGCGTCTCCGTCGGGCCTGCCGGCAACTGGTCGTCAGCCGGAACGGAAGCTAACGGCAGGGGCTGAGTTCGGGCATCTCGCCGTCGGAGAGGCCGTACATATAGGAGCGGCCCTTCACCAGCACCGGCGGCCGGTAGCAATCGCTATAACCGCCGATTTCGTCGGCTTCGTTCTCGTAGATCACCTTGGGCTGGCCGGCGCTGGTGTAGTCGGAGAGCTGCTTGGCCAGCCTGCCTTGGCCGACGATGATGCGCTTGTAGCCGGCGGCGCTGTCGACGACGAGGTTGCCGAAGGAATCGGCGTAGACGCGATCCTGATGCCGTGCGCCGGCAAGCGCTGGCGCTGCAAGGCCGGCGACCGAGGCTGCTACGACGAGCGCCGCAAGGCGCGATTTGCCCGAATTCGAACGCATGGCGTCCTCCGTGTCTTGAGGGAAAGCCTCCTCGAATCAGAAATTAACGGTTTCTTAACCTTTGTTAAGAGGCCGGCGCGTTTGGCGGCGATGTCTCGGTAAACATGGTTAATATCCGTTAATATCCGACTGGATGGAAAACCCGGTGGCCATCATTCGGCCATGCTTGGCCGCACCATCGCGGCGGCGTCCGCCTTGGCGTCGGGACGATCGTGATCTGGACAAAGCATCGTGGCCGCTTGCCGCGCGGGAGGACAGCATATGGCGCTACGCCGGCCGATTTGGGTGTCCGTTTTCCCGTTGCTCGGTGTCGTCGCTGCCTGTGTGCCGCAAGACAGCGCGCCGAAGGCAGCCAATACCGTCGTCGTCTCACCTGCGCCGGCCCAGCAGTCCGTCGCAGCCGCGGTGCCTCCGGCAGCTGCACCCAAGATCATCACCGACCTTACCGCGCCGCGACCAGGCATAGGCACGGCCACCTATAGATGCGGCAACAACGGTATGATTTTCATCCAAAATCTAGGCACGTCGTTGCGTGTGGTCGGGTCCGACGGCGCGACCGAGGAGTTTGCGGCGTCGCCTGCCAACCAGAGCAGCCGCTACCAGGCGGCCACGCATGACGCAATCGTGATCGACGGGCGCGAGGCGCTGGTGATGAAGAAGGGATCGACGCCGCAGACCTGCAAACGCTGACGCCAGTCTCACCACCGCTGGGCCCTGGAGCCAGATATGTTGCACTGCAGCGATATCGAGCCGGCTTCAGGCCTTCCCAGCCTAATCGATTGAAGCCAAAGCCCGCCTTTTAGTCAGACTAAATTACGTTTTCGAAACGGTTTTCTGGCTTTGACGCGGTGCAAAAAGAGCATTAGAAACCGGCTGTCCGAAGTCGCAACCGGAAGCGGCAATGCCGCATTTCCACCTGAGGCTCCAGAGAGACGCCGAACTGGGGGAGCCATGAGCAAATCACCAGCCACCCGCGAATTTGCCAGACGTGAACGGCCGATTTCGCCGCACCTCACCGTGTACCGGCCGCCGATCACCATGACGATGTCGATCATTCACCGCATCACCGGCGGCGCGCTGTATTTCGGCACGCTGCTGGTCGCCCTGTGGCTGATGGCGGCGGCAAGCTCGCAGGCGACCTTCGATTGGGCCAATTCGGCCTTCGGCACCTGGCTCGGCCGGATCATCCTGTTCGGCTACACCTGGGCGCTGATGCATCATATGCTGGGCGGCGTACGGCACCTCATCTGGGACACGGGCGCGGGCCTGGAAAAGCATACCGCCTCGAAGATCGCCTGGGCGACGCTGGCCGGCTCGATCCTGCTCACGCTGCTGATCTGGATCGCCGGCACCATGGCGCGGGGAGCTTGATGATGAGCGGCAAAAACACCGACATGCGCACGCCGCTGGCGAGGGTCCGCGGCCTCGGCTCCGCCCGCGAGGGCACCGGGCATTTCTGGCGCCAGCGCCTGACCGCGATCGCCAACATCCCGCTGATCCTGTTCTTCGTCGGTTTCCTGATCGCGCTCAACGGCGCCGACCACGAGCATGTGCGGGCAGCCCTTGCCAACCCGTTCGTGGCGCTGGTGATGGCCCTGGTGCTCATCTCCGGTCTCACCCATATGCGGATCGGCATGCAGGTGATCATTGAGGATTACGTGCATGGCGAAGGCATGAAGCTGGCGCTGATCGCGCTCAATACATTTTTCACCATAGCGGTCGGCGTCGCCTCGATCTTCGCCCTGCTCAAGCTGGCATTCGGAGGCTGAGTTGGCCAAGGACGCGAAACAAGCCAACACGGCAGGCTATACCCTTGTCGACCACAAGTTCGACGTGGTGGTCGTTGGCGCCGGCGGCGCCGGCCTGCGCGCCACGCTCGGCATGGCCGAACAGGGGCTGCGCACCGCCTGCATCAGCAAGGTGTTCCCGACCCGCTCGCACACGGTGGCGGCGCAAGGCGGCATTGCCGCCTCGCTGTCCAACATGGGTCCCGATTCCTGGCAATGGCACATGTACGACACCGTCAAGGGCTCGGACTGGCTGGGCGATGTCGACGCCATGGAATATCTGGTGCGCGAGGCGCCGGCCGCGGTCTACGAGCTCGAACATTACGGCGTGCCGTTTTCGCGCACCGAAGAGGGCAAGATCTACCAGCGGCCGTTCGGCGGCCACATGATGAACTATGGCGAAGGTCCCCCCGTGCAGCGCACCTGTGCCGCCGCCGACCGCACCGGGCATGCCATCCTGCATACGCTTTACGGCCAGTCGCTGAAGAACAATGCGCAGTTCTTCATCGAGTATTTCGCGCTCGACCTGATCATGGAGCCGGACGGCACCTGCACCGGTGTCGTCGCCTGGAACCTGGATGACGGCACCATCCACCGCTTCTCGGCCAAGATGGTGGTGCTGGCGACCGGCGGCTATGGCCGCGCCTATTTCTCGGCCACCTCGGCGCACACCTGCACCGGCGACGGCGGCGGCATGGCCGCGCGTGCCGGCTTTCCGCTGCAGGACATGGAGTTCGTGCAATTCCACCCGACCGGCATCTATGGCGCCGGCTGCCTGATCACCGAGGGTGCGCGCGGCGAGGGCGGCTATCTCGTCAATTCCGAGGGCGAGCGCTTCATGGAGCGCTACGCGCCGTCAGCCAAGGACCTTGCCTCGCGCGACGTCGTCTCGCGCTGCATGACGCTGGAGATCCGCGAAGGCCGCGGCGTCGGCAAGAACAAGGACCACATCTTCCTGCATCTCGACCATCTCGATCCCGCCGTCCTGCATGAGCGGCTGCCGGGCATTTCGGAATCGGCCAAGATCTTTGCCGGTGTCGACCTGACCAAGGAGCCGATCCCGGTGCTGCCCACGGTCCACTACAATATGGGCGGCGTGCCGACCAATTACTGGGGCGAGGTGCTCAATCCGACGGCGCTCAATCCAGACCAGGTGTCGCCCGGATTGATGGCTGTCGGCGAAGCCGGCTGCGCCTCCGTGCACGGCGCCAACAGGCTCGGTTCGAATTCGTTGATCGATCTTGTGGTGTTCGGCCGCGCGGCGGCGATCCGCGCCGGCCAGGTCATCGACCGCAAGTCGGCGATCCCTTCGCCCAACGAAGCCTCGGTCGAAAAGATCATGGACCGCTTCGACCGGCTGCGTTACGCCAACGGCTCGACACCGACGGCGGTGCTGCGTGAAAAGATGCAGAAGGCGATGCAGGAAGACGCGGCCGTATTCCGCACGCAGGAGTCGCTCGAAAATGGCTGTAAGCGCATTTCGCAGATCTGGGGCGAGTTGAAGGACATCAAAGTGTCCGACCGCTCGATGATCTGGAACTCCGATCTGGTCGAAACGCTGGAGCTGGAAAACCTGATGGCCAATGCCATCACCACGGTCTACAGCGCCGAGGCGCGCAAGGAGAGCCGTGGCGCGCACGCACGCGAGGACTTTTCGGCGCGCGACGACGCGGTCTGGCGCAAGCATACGCTGGCCAGGCTGAGCGAAGACGGCGAGGTGGCACTCTCCTACCGGCCGGTGCACACCGAGCCGCAGCTGGCTGAAAAGGACGGCGGCATCAGCCTCGCCAAGATCGCGCCCAAGGCCAGAGTGTATTGAGGATCGAACATGGTTGAACTCACGCTCCCCAAGAATTCGCAGATCAAGCCGGGCAAGACCTGGCCGAAGCCGGAGGGCGCCACCAATCTGCGGGAATACCGCATCTATCGCTGGTCGCCGGACGACGACGAGAACCCGCGCATCGATACCTATTTCGTCGACATGGACGACTGCGGGCCGATGGTGCTCGACGCGCTGCTGTGGATCAAGAACAAGATCGACCCGACGCTGACCTTGCGGCGTTCCTGCCGCGAAGGCATTTGCGGCTCCTGCGCCATGAACATCGACGGTTCCAACACGCTCGCCTGCACCAAGGGCTGCGACGACATTTCGGGCGCGGTAAAAGTCTACCCGCTGCCGCATATGCAGGTGGTCAAGGATCTGGTGCCCGACCTCACCAATTTCTACGCCCAGCACGCGTCGATCCAGCCTTGGCTGAAGACGGTGTCGCCGGAGCCGGCCAAGGAGTGGCTGCAGAGCCATGAGGACCGCGAGAAGCTCGACGGGCTCTATGAATGCATATTGTGCGCCTGCTGCTCGACCTCGTGCCCGAGCTATTGGTGGAACGGCGACCGCTATCTCGGCCCGGCAACGCTTCTGCAGGCCTATCGCTGGCTGATCGATAGCCGCGACGAGGCCACCGGCGAGCGGCTCGACAATCTCGAAGACCCGTTCCGGCTCTATCGCTGCCACACCATCATGAACTGCGCGCAGACCTGCCCCAAAGGCCTCAACCCGGCCAAGGCGATCGCGGAGATCAAGAAGATGATGGTGGAGAGAAGGGTTTAGGCGGTTGGTTGGTTGCCGGCGAGAGTAATCCAATGAGCGATGACCTTCCCATCCTTTCCCCTGTGGAAGCTCGCATTCTCGGCTGCCTGATCGAGAAGAAGGAGCTGACGCCGGATGTCTATCCGCTGACGCTCAACGCGGCACTGGCCGCCGCCAACCAGAAGACGGCGCGCGAGCCGGTGATGGCGCTGGAGCAGAGCGAGGTGCACCGGGGGCTGAAGCTGCTCGAACAAAAGGGGCTGGTGCGGCAGATGTTCGGTTCGCGTGTCGAGCGCTACGAGCACCAGATGGCGCAGCGCTTCTCGCTGACCACACCGCAGACCGCCTTGATCGGCTTGCTGTTGCTGCGCGGGCCGCAGACGGCCCATGAATTGTCGGCGCGCACCGAGCGCATGGCACGGTTTTCGTCGATCGAAGATTTGCGCGCCGAGCTCGACATGCTGATCGGCCGCCGACCGCCACTCATCCAGGAAATCCCACGCGGACCGGGCCAGCGCGAGGAGCGTTACGTCCATCTGCTGAGCGGGATTCCGCAGATCGCCCCCATCGCCATGCAGGCTGCGTCGGCTGCTTCATCTGCCTCCGGCCTCGAGGAGCGCGTCAGCGCCCTCGAGGAGGAGATTGCAATGTTACGCGCCCGCATCGACGCGCTGACCGGCGAGCGCTAGGTTCACCTCCTCGAGTAAACGCCGCTCGCTTCGCCGTCGGGGTCGATCAGCCGCAACTGGTTGCCGTCCAGTTGCCAACGCAAGGAGACCGGCTTCAGGTCACCGGGCTTGAATTTCCAGAGGCCCGTAAGGTCGGGCCGGCAACCATTGACGGATTTGTAGGTTCCTGCCGTCGGCGTGAAAACCAGGGTCGAACCGCGCACGGAGGCCTTGCCGGTTTTCAGGGTCAGCGACCGGACCTGACCGCAGCCGTCGACCAGAGACGATTGGAACAGCGCGTAATAGGTGCGCCCGTCAGCCCCGAAGGTAAAGGTGACGCTGCCGCCGCTGCCTGGATCGCAGTTGCTGAATGTGTCGCAATAATTGCCGCTGGCAACTGCAAAACCCCACTTGCCGACGAGCGCTCCCGGCATCGCACCGAGGCGCGAGCGTGTCGTCGGTCCCTTGCCCTGGCCG
>NZ_RZPI01000301.1:5548-6306 GCF_003998715.1 Mesorhizobium sp. M7A.F.Ca.CA.002.15.2.1 | reverse complement strand
GCGCAGGACGCGGCGATCAAGCCGCCGCCGGCGGGCCGCCGCAAGGTGGTGCTGGCCACCTCGATAGCCGAAACCTCGATCACCATCGACGGCGTGCGCGTCGTCATCGATTCCGGCCTGTCGCGGCTGCCGCGCTATGAGCCGGCCAGTGGCTTGACCCGACTGGAGACCGTGCGTGTCAGCAAGGCTTCCGCCGACCAGCGCGCCGGCCGTGCCGGGCGCACGCAGCCAGGCGTCGCCATCCGGCTGTGGCGGGCCGAGCAAACGGCTGCACTTCCCGCTTTCACGCCGCCGGAAATCCTTGAGGCCGATCTGTCCGGACTGCTGCTCGATTGTGCTGCCTTCGGCGTTGCCGATCCGTCAGCGCTTGCTTTTCTCGATCCGCCACCTGTTCCGGCCCTCAATGAGGCAAGGGGGCTACTGCGCGCGCTGGATGCCATCGACGAGACGGGGCGCCTGACGGAAGCGGGTGCAGCGATGCGCAAGCTCGCTCTGCCGGTGCGGTTGGCGCATATGGTTGCCGAGGCAGCCGGCAGCGGCCATGCCTTCGAGGCGGCAATGTTCGCCGTGCTGCTTACCGAACGCGGCCTCGGTGGCCTCGGCGCCGATCTGGAGCGGCGGCTGATGCGTTTTCGCGGGGAAAGATCTCCGCGCGCTACCGCCGCCAAGCAGCTCGCCGAAAGGCTGGCAAGGCAGGCTGGCGGAGCAAAGGGCAGCGAAGCTGCGGCGGGCGGTCCCCTGCTCGTGCACGCCTGGCC
>NZ_RZPI01000301.1:0-5538 GCF_003998715.1 Mesorhizobium sp. M7A.F.Ca.CA.002.15.2.1 | reverse complement strand
GGCGAAGGCGCGCGGCGAGCGCGGCCGTTTCGTGCTGGCCAACGGCTCCGGCGCCATGCTCGACGCCGCCGACCCGCTGGCGGGCGAGCCGTTTCTGGTCGTCGCCGACCTGCAGGGCAAGGCACAGAATGCGCGCATCACGGCGGCAGCGGCGATCGGCGAGGACGATGTCCGTGTCGCGTTGGCGGACAGGATCGAGGCGCGCCGTGAAACGAGCTTCGATCGGGACAAGCGCGCCGTGCGTGTACGTGAAACCGTGCGCCTTGGCGCCATCACGCTCGCCGAGCGCATGCTGCCGCCGCCAACGGGGGCCGACGCCGACCGCGCCGTCCTCGATGCCGTGCGCCAGCACGGGCTGTCGCTGCTGACCTGGAGCAAGGAGGCGCAAACGCTGCGCCAGCGGCTTGGCTGGCTGCATCGCGGCCTGGGCGCGCCATGGCCCGATATGGCGGATGACGCCCTCGTCGAGCGCCTCGACGACTGGCTGCTGCCTTACCTCGCCGGCGCGGCATCGTTTGCCGCCATCGATGCAGGCGTTGTCTCGGCCGGGCTGGCCAGCCTCGTGCCGCATGATCTGCAGCGCAGGATCGATACGCTGGCGCCGACCCATTTCGACGCTCCGTCCGGCAGCCATGTGCCTATCCGCTATGACGGCGAATGGCCGGTGCTGGCGATTCGCGTACAGGAGCTGTTCGGCCTCGACCGCCATCCTTCGATCGCCAATGGCACTGTGCCGCTGACGCTCGAACTCCTGTCGCCGGCGCACCGGCCGATCCAGACGACGCGCGACCTGCCCGGCTTCTGGCGCGGCTCCTGGACCGACGTGCGCGCCGACATGCGCGGCCGCTATCCCAAGCATGTCTGGCCGGAAAACCCGCTGCTCGCCGCCGCCACCGCCCGGGCCAAGCCGCGCGGGACCTAGCCTTTGGAGCTTCGCGGCTGTAATTCATGGCCATGATCAACGTTTTGCGTTCGCCCGATTTCCAGCAGAGCCAGAGACTGCGCCTCAACACGCTAATCCGGTTGCGATGGCTTGCCATTGTCGGTCAGAGCCTGGCGGTGCTCGTCGTCGCCTATGGGCTGAAGTTTCCGCTGCCGGTCAGCCTCTGCTTTGCCCTGATCGCCTGTTCGGCCTGGATGAACCTGTTTCTCGCCTTTCGCTTTCCGGCGGCACACCGGCTCACGCCGCTTGCGGCCTTCGGCATCCTCATCTTCGACAGCCTGCAGCTTGCCGGCCTGCTCTACATGACCGGCGGCCTCACCAATCCGTTCTCGCTGCTGATGACCGTGCCTGTCGTCATTTCGGCGACATCGCTGCCCCTGCGCCTGACTGCCATCCTCGGCGGGCTGGTCATGTCGGCGGCGACCTTTCTGGTCTTTGTCCATCTGCCGCTGCCCTGGCATGAGGATGCGCCGCTGGCCATGCCTTTTCTCTATGTCGCCGGCATGTGGATGGCGGTGCTGTCCTCGATCGCCTTCACCGCCATATATGCTTTTCGGGTGGCAGCCGAAGCCCGGCTTCTGGCCAATGCGCTCGCCGCAACAGAGCTGGTGCTGCAGCGCGAGCAACACCTTTCGGCGCTCGACGGGCTGGCCGCCGCGGCCGCGCACGAGCTCGGCACGCCGCTCGCCACCATCGCGCTTGTCGCCAAGGAGATGGAAAAGGCGCTCGGCAAGGATCCGAAATATGGGGAAGACGTGACGCTGTTGCGTTCGCAGAGCGAGCGTTGCCGCGAGATTCTCAAGCGGCTGACCAGCCTGTCCTCGGAGGGTGAGGCGCATCTTTCGCGGCTGCCATTGACATCGCTGGTCGAGGAGGTCACCGCGCCGCACCGGGACTTCGGCATCTCGATCAAGCTTCGGCCCGGCGAACGCATCGGCCCCGAGCCGGTCGGGCAGCGCAATCCGGGCGTCATCTACGGCCTCGGCAACCTGGTCGAGAACGCGGTCGATTTCGCCCGCAAAAGCGTCACCGTGCGCTGGAGCTGGGACGAGGCCACCGTCACCTTCTCGATCGTCGATGACGGCCCCGGTTTTCCGGCCGAGATCATCGACCGCATCGGCGAGCCCTATATGTCGACGCGCCAGGGCAATGAAACCGGCGGTGGTCTGGGCCTCGGCCTGTTCATCGCCAAGACCCTGCTCGAACGCTCTGGTGCCGTGCTCGATTTCCGCAATTCGGGTGGCCTGGGCGAGGGCGCCATGGTCCAGATATCGTGGCCGCGTGGTGTGTTCCTCAATCCGGAAATCACTTCGGCCAGCATGTTCGACACTGCCTGAGAGCCTTGAAGGACCTCTAAAAATTGGACAAGGAGGCTCAGGAACTATATTTGCGTAAAATTAAGGCAGCAGGAATTTTGAGACTATGACAGGCGACGAGAATATTGGCGCAATGGTTGAAGGCGAGGACACCTCGCTGCTTGTCGTCGATGACGACAAGCCGTTCCTCACGCGTCTGGCCCGCGCCATGGAAGCCAGGGGCTTCGTGGTCGAGACGGCCGAGAGCGTCGAGGAGGCGGTTGCCAAGGCGCGCGCCAATCCGCCCGCCTACGCCGTGGTCGACATGCGGCTCGGCGACGGCAACGGCCTCGACGTGGTCGCGGCCATCCGCGAAAAGCGCGAGGATTCCCGCACCATCATCCTGACCGGCTATGGCAACATCGCCACCGCGGTGACCGCGGTGAAGCTCGGTGCGGTCGATTATCTCTCCAAGCCCGCCGACGCCGATGATATCTTCGCCGCACTCACCCGCACCGCCGGCGAGCGCGCGGCGCCGCCGGAAAACCCGATGTCGGCCGACCGCGTCCGATGGGAGCATATCCAGCGCGTCTATGAGATGTGCGAGCGCAACGTCTCCGAGACAGCGCGCCGGCTCAACATGCACCGTCGCACCTTGCAGCGCATACTGGCAAAGCGCGCGCCGCGTTAAGGCCACCGTTTGCCATCTTGCCGATTGAAACCCGCCGAAACAGGCGGCATGACGGAGGCGACATGCAGGATCTGAAGCAGCGGCCGATTTCCGTCTTCCGCGAATTTCTCGATAGCGAAGCGGCCGGCGGCATCATCCTGATGGCGGCGGCGGCACTTGCGTTGATCGTCGCCAACTCGCCGCTCGCCGAAACCTATTTCTCCGTGCTCCACGCCTATCTCGGCCCGCTCAGCGTCTCGCACTGGGTCAATGACGGGCTGATGGCGGTGTTCTTCCTGCTCGTCGGGCTGGAGATCAAGCGCGAGATGCTGGACGGCCAGCTCTCCACCTGGCCTCGGCGCGTGCTGCCCGGCATCGCCGCCGCCGGCGGCATGCTGGTTCCGGCACTCGTCTATGTCGCCGTCAACCGCAACAATGCGGCCGCCCTGTCCGGCTGGGCGATCCCGACCGCCACCGACATAGCTTTTGCGCTCGGCGTGCTGTCGCTGCTCGGCAGCCGCGTGCCGGCTTCGCTGAAGGTGTTCCTCACAGCATTGGCCATCATCGACGACCTCGGTGCCGTCATCATCATCGCCATCTTCTACACCAGCGGCTTGTCGCTGGCTTATCTGGGTGCCGCCTTCGCAATCATTGCCGCGCTTGTCGTGCTCAACCGCATGCGGGTGATGACGCTTGTGCCCTATCTCGTTCTGGGCGTCGTCCTGTGGGTTCTGGTGCTGAAATCTGGCGTCCATGCAACGCTTGCCGGCGTGGCGCTGGCGCTGACCATCCCGCTTGAGCGCTCCGCCGGGATCGGTCACGATCTGGACCGTTCGCCGCTGCACCGGCTCGAGCACGGCCTGCACAAGATTGTGGCTTTCGTCGTCATCCCGATCTTCGGCTTTGCCAATGCCGGCGTTTCGCTCGCCGGCCTGAGCTTTGGCGCGCTGATCGAGCCGTTGACGCTGGGTGTCGCCGCCGGCCTGGTGGTCGGCAAGCTGGTCGGCGTGTTCGGCTCCTCGGCACTTGCCATCAGGCTCGGTCTTGCCGACCTACCCGCCAATGCCGGCTGGACGCACATGATCGGCATATCGCTGCTGTGCGGCATCGGCTTCACCATGAGCCTGTTCATCGGCCTGCTCGCCTTCGCCGGCGACGTGGCGCTGCAGGACGCGGTCAAGGTCGGCATCCTCGCCGGCTCCTTCATCGCCGCCATCCTGGGCGCTGCCGTGCTGCTCATGGCGTCCGCTAGGGGTGGCGTGGAGGACGGCGAAGAGGAGAGCCGGCCATAGACTGAAGGACGCCGCTACTCGCTCTCACCCTCCAGCGCCGGCACCGACACGCCGGCAAGCTCCGCCGCCAGCAGCCGCGAAGCGCCGGCCCGCGCGATCCGCAGCATCAGCGCCTTGCGCGTTGCCGCTGCCATGCGGTGCTCGGGCGCATCGCGCAGGATCTCGGCGCCATAGCCGTCGGAAAGGATGAAGCCGCATTCGTGCGGGAAGATCTCCGAGGGTACGCCGGGATGGGTGGCGAAGAAGAAGCGGTCGGAATGCAGCCGGTAGTCGGGCCATTTGCGGTCGACCCTGAAATCCTCGATCGAGGATTTGATCTCGATGATCCAGATATCGCCCTGCCGGGTCAAAGCGACGAGGTCGGCACGGCGGCCGGTGGCCAGCGACAGTTCGGGCAAGACATGCGCGCCCATATCCATGAGCAGCCGCTGCACACCGCGCCGCACCAGCATGGCGCGTTCGGACTGGCGACCGTCGATGAGAGGGTTGATTGGGATGGGCGAGATGATCGGCATGCCAGGCACCATGCCAGATTCTGTTCACGGTTTGAACCTGTTTTATGCAGGCGATTGTATATTCGATATACCCGGATATACCCAAAAGAAGTCAGGCATTGATCCTTGAAAGATTGAGCTTGTGGTGCACACCATCGTTCTCATGGGGACGGGCGGCACAAAATTGAACAGCACTGATGGTGAACAACTGTGGGCCTTTGACCTTGATGCTCTGCGCAAGGCTTTCAGAAAGTCCGTTCAGGAGCATAAAGTCACCACGGCTGATTGGGCGGAGCACGCCAAGCAGTTCCTGGAAAAACAGAGAGATCGTCAGCGCAAATCGACTTGATATGCTGCGCCGGTCAATTTCCATTTGGTAACTTTAAGATAGCAGCGAAAAAGTCTTTGCGCGTCACCAACCAAAGTCAGATGCAACCGCTTTGGTTCCGCGAATTCCGAATGGCATAAGCAGGGAGACGTCACTTCGACACTTTCGTGAAGTGCGCACCCCATCTGCGGGTGATGCATGGCTTTATGTAAATTAGCTAAAGCGAATATAAGAGAAAAGTGATATTTTGGAAGCAGCCGGGGCTCCCCCAATACACCCCGCTCCGGTCAGGCCCGGTGGCGGTCCACCCAAAGGAAGGCTACCGGGCCGATCCCTGCAACCAACCGGTGATCCGCTCGTTGATCCCATGCCGGGTTGATCCCCCGGCACTCCAGGACCTGCCCGCTGCCGAGGGGCGGCGGGCCTTTTTTTGCCGATTGATTGAAGCCCGCAGCGATAGCGAAGGCCCCGGCGGGCGCCGGGACCTTCGCGTTGCTGGTCTCGTCAGAAGTGGAT
>NZ_RZPI01000300.1:0-6314 GCF_003998715.1 Mesorhizobium sp. M7A.F.Ca.CA.002.15.2.1 | reverse complement strand
AACGGCACCAATACCGTCAACAATGTCGAGACCTTCACCTACCAGGCCACCGACGCCAACGGCAACACGATCACCAACACCATCACCATCGACGTCACCGACGACGTGCCGACGGCCCATGCCGACACCAACAGCGTTGTCGAGGGCGGGATCGTGCTCGGCAACGTGCTGAGCGACGGCACGGACGACGTGTTCGGCGCCGACGGTGCGGCGGCGGGCGGCGGCGTTGTCGGGGTCCGCGTTGCGGGCGGCGACACCACGACGGCGGTGACGACGGGCGTCAACACGGTGATCAACGGCAGCTTCGGCACGCTGACGCTGCAGGCCAATGGCAGCTACAGCTATGACGGCCTGCCCAACGTGGTTCCGCCGGCAGGCGCAACGGAGACCTTCGTCTACACCATCATGGACGGCGACGGCGACCTGTCGACGACGACCCTGACCATCAACCTGTCGGACAGCGGCCTTGCCGTCTCCAACGACGACCTGACGGTCAACGAGGCGGCGCTGCCGATCGGCAGCAACCCGTCGAGCACCGCCGAGACCATCGCCGGAACGGTCGTCGACAATGTATCGGGCGGCACCGGGCCCTACACCTACGCACTGGTGAGCAACGCCATCGGCGCGCACGGCACGCTGACCTTCAATGCCAACGGCACCTACAGCTACACGCTGACCTCGCCGGTCGACGGCGCCGACGCCAACAACGGCACCAACACCGTCAACAATGTCGAGACCTTCACCTACCAGGCCACCGACGCCAACGGCAACACGATCACCAACACCATCACCATCGACGTCACCGACGACGTGCCGACGGCCCATGCCGACAGCGGCAATGTCAATGAAGGCGCGCTGCTGACCGTGACTGCTGCGGCCGGCGTTCTGATCAACGACGTGGCCGGGGCAGATGGTGCCACGATCGACGGCGTCCGGGCTGCGGGCGGCAACACGACAACGGCGGTGACGACCGGTGTCAACACCGACATTGCCGGCCTGCACGGCACGCTGCATCTCAACGCCGACGGCTCCTACACCTACCAGTCGACGGCCCACAGCATCAACGCGAACACCACGGACGTGTTCGTCTACACCATCAAGGATGGTGACGGCGACCTGTCGACGACGACGCTGACCATCAACCTGACGGACATCAATGACGCGCCCGTAGTCGCGAACACTCAGAACTGGATGTCGAGCGACCCGGCGCAGCAGACCTTGAGCACGCCCAGCTATCCGAATGGGTATCCGCTGCTGGTCTCCATTCCGACGGATGCGGACGGGGATAACCTCATCGTCACCGCTACGGGAACGATCCCCACCGGCACGTTCTATTTCAACGGCGTGACCTATATCGCCCTGACAGCCGGCACGGTGCTGTATAATCCGTCCGGCGGTATCAACCTGCTGGACGATCTGGTTTATCGGCCGACCGCATTGCAAACTGACACGGTCAACAACAACCTGTCGCTGGATGTCTATGACGGGCACACTCACGTTGCACAGACTGTTGGCATCCACGAAGTGCCGCCGACCAGCCTGCCCAGCGACACGTCGCAGATTGGCGATGGCAGCAGTCCGCTGACGTCGGGCAATGATCAGGTCACGACGCTTGCTCTGTCGCAAGCGACGGTAAACGCGATATTGGCGGATCCTCACAGCGCAACTGTCGTCGTCTATACCGATTTCCAAAAGACGCCGATTGATACGCCGATTGACCCTTCAGAGCGAAACCCAGGTGCGTTCGGAGATAGTAGCGCAGGGTCGCATCGTGAACAGGAGGTTCAGGTCGAGATCAGAATTGGCACCAATCACTTCGCCGCAGTAGAAGACGATTTGACCGCTGGGACCTTCGAGCAGACTTGGTTCTACGATCCGGCCACGGGTCAGATGAAGGCTACGGTCGACTACGATCACATCTTCCTTCTCGATGGCGCAGGCAATGCCACCGCTACGACGCTTGCCAGCTACTTGATCGCGCATCCGCCGGCAGCCGGAGACTCGTGGACCCTGTCCTACTTCGACAATGATGGCGGCAGTTGGCAGGCCCGCTCCGTCAATTTCTCCTTCTTCTCGCACAATCCTGGTGATCCCGGGATCTCGGTGAACGGTGACCCAACGCTGGCCGACCAGATCTATGGAACGTCCGGTATCGACCAGCTCAGCGGTAATGGCGGCAATGACGTCATCGTCGGCCGGGGCGGCAATGACTTCCTCAGCGGCGGAGCCGGCAACGACCTGCTCAGCGGCGGCGACGGCAACGACCTTCTCATAGGAGGTCTCGGCCAGGACACCCTGACCGGAGGAGCCGGCGCCGATACGTTCCGGCTTGAGAATATCGACATCAAGGACCTCATCACTGATTTCAGCGGCGTGGGAGGACATGGCGACAAGATTGACCTGACCGCCCTGTTTGACACGGCGCCTGGAGGAGCCAATATCGGTGACTTCGTGAACTACAATGCGGGGACGGGTACGCTCAGTGTCGATGCCAACGGCAGCACCGGCGGCGCCAACTTCGTCGACGTGGCAACGCTGACGAACCTGCCCGCTGCCAACACGATCACGCTGCTCTACGACGATGGCATAACCCAGCATCAGACAACCGCAAACCTGGTCTAACGGCATAGCGCACAACCATGCGATTATGTTATACGTCGCTAATATTTAGGGGAGCTAAACATGAAACGTTCTGCAAGACTGCTTGTTTCCGCTGCGACGCTGTTGCTGGCAGTCGGGTCGACGGGGTATGCCGCCGACATCATCGAAGGTCCGACAGGCGATTATTGCCGGGTCGTCGGCACGTCCAATCTGGTCTTGAACGACAACATCGTCGATCTGAAGCAGCAGGTGGTGAAGCTGATGGACGAGTCGGTCGCCGCCGCCAACAGCTCGGAGTGGATCAACTCGTCCCGGCCCGTCTTCGTCTGGGCATCGGAAGCCAAGGTCGCCTGCGGCATGGCTTACGGCTACCTGAAGACGAACTACAAGGACGAAGACACCCTCAACAAATGCGAGTGTTTTCACGATCGCATGGTCGAGTACATGCACTGACCGGATAGGCGAACCCACGCCTGTTGGCCATCATGACAGCCGCCGGATCATTCTCGAAGGCGATCGCAGGCGGGATCGCGTTCGTCGGCTTTGGCCTCACTGTCACGCTGGCCCACGCCAACTGGCTGGAACGGCCTTTTGTGGAACAACAGCAGCCGTCCAGCCTGACGCGGCCGGCACACTGTGACACTGCCACGGAGTGGACCCGGCAGGCTTTCAAGGCGTTTGCCAGTTGCCAGGCATCGATCTATGGCCTGGAGCCGATGCTGGCGCATGCGGTGATGGAGATCGAAAGCGGCTTCGATCCCGGCGTGCAAGGCGCCGATGGCGAAGTCGGCCTGATGCAGGTGATGCCGGCGACCGCCAGGATGCTCGGCTTTCGAGGTTCCCTCGACGATCTCAGCGCGCCGGCGGCCAACATCGCGCTGGGGGTCAAATATCTTGCACAGGCCAACAGGCTCGCCGCGGGTGATCTCTGCACCACCGTCATGAAGTATCGCGCCGGGCACAATGAAAGCCGGTTCTCGGCCCTTTCAGTCCGCTACTGCCAGCGTGCGCGGGCAATCCTGGCAAGGGAAGGGATCGAAGTGACCGGCCCCTTGCCGGTGGCGACATTCGGCTTTTCCGCGTTTTCGCCAGGCGGGGAGGGTGGAGCCCCTGCCCAGGGAAAGGGCGTTTGCGTGCGCCGCGTGTTCGTGCCCGGGCCGCGATACATGAAATGCGCCGACTATCGAAGTGCCGGGCAAGCAAGGCAGATCAGGGCGCTCAGAGGCAGGCTTTTCGGCGGCTAAAAGAACTACAGACGGCACTGCAAGTCCGCCGTAACATGCGTTGAAGACCAGACCGGGAACAATATCCGGCGGCACATAGGGGTGGAGCATTCATGGAAGCTGGCCGACAGGTCCACCGTCCGCGGACATGGGCAATCGCCTTGGCGCTCGCCGCGATCGTGTCGGGCTGCCAGTCGAAGGGCGGCGTGTCCGAAGTGCTCGATCCGGCGGCGGTTACCGCGCCTGCCGGGCAGAACGGCGCCGCCGGCGCCGGTCCCGTCCAGGCGACCCAGTCGATGGGCACCGGCTCGACCAAAGTCACGATGCTGCTGCCGCTGTCCGCCCCTGGAACGGCCGGGGAAAACGGCAGGAAGATGCTCGATGCGACCAAGCTGGCGATGACGGATATCGGCAACGGATTGCTGGCGCTGACGGTAGAAGACACCAAAGGCGACAGCGCACTGGCCGGCAAACTGGCGGTTACGGCCATTACGACGGGGTCTAAAGTCGTCATCGGCCCGACCGAGCTGCCGGCGGCCCAGCATATTGCCACGCTGTCGGGGTCGAAGCGGCCACCGGTCCTGGCGCTCGCCGACAATTTCGCCGGCGGCCCCGGGGTCTATGCCGTGCTCCTTGGCGAAGCGGACAGCGCCGCCGCGGGCGCCGCGGGACTGGCCGCGAAAGGCAGCAAGAAGTTCGTACTGCTTGTCGCGGATGGCCCAAACGCCGGCGCCATGGAGAAGCGGGTCGCAAACAGCCTCAGCATCTACGGCGCGGCGCTCGCGGTCACTCTCCGATATTCTGCCGGCGACGGCGCGAAGACGGTCGACGAAATGGGCTCACTCGTGGACGCCCCCGACGCCGTCATCGTCGCCAGCGGCAATGGCAGTCCGTCGCCTGTCCTTGCCGCCCTCAAATCGAAGGGCATTCCGGGAAAGACGATCTCCGTCGTCGGGACGAACCGTTGGCTGGAGCACCCCATGGATCCGCTCTTCGAGGGGGCGTTTATCGCCACGCTCGATCCAAGCGAAACCGGGCCGATCGCCGACCGCTTCAGGACGACATACAACTATCCGGCTGACGTCAATGTGGCCTACGCCTATGATATGGTTGCCCTGACGGCAGGGATTGCCAGCGCGGTCGGGCCCGATGGTTTCAGCAAAAAAACTCTCGAGAATCCAAACGGCTTTCGCGGGTCGACCGGCCTGTTCCGGTTTCGGGCCGACGGATCCAGCCAACGCTCGATGCCGTTCTATCGGATTGAAAAAGGTGCGCTCAAGCTGGTTGCCAAATCGACGTCGGGTTTCTGACCGGCGCAAATCCCTGGGATCCTGTTCAAGCTGATGGCCAGGCCGGGCCGCAGCCGCTTGGCGATCGCACTTGGAAGCCTCCTGCTCCTGGCCGGGATCCTGCTGATCATTCAGGGCGGGGCGTTGCTTTCGGTCGATCAGCCTGTCCGTGCCCGGTCGCCAGATGTTGACGACACGCAGCCTGTCCGGCCGTTTGCCCCGGTTGCCGGCGCACAACGCCTGGAGCCGGCGCGCAAGGTTGCTCAAGACCTGATCGCTCCACCACGGCTTGATCCCGCTGAGATCGAACGGGCCGAGCCCCGTCCGCCGCTCAGCGAGCTCGGTCTCGCCGTGCCCCCGAAAACGCCGATGCCCAGGGATTGGCGGGAGGTCTTGCTCTACCGCCCGGTTGTCACATCATCGGCGATGTTCGAAGCCATGGGCCGCAAGGTGTTCATCAGCGGAGTGCGAGGCATCGATCTCGACAGCTCCTGCTCGTTTCATGACGTCACCTGGCCTTGCGGCGTACGCGCCCGCGCCGTTTTCAATTCCTGGCTGAGGGGACGCGCGCTGCACTGTTTCGTACCGCCGGACGTCGAGCGTTTTGCCGTCGCCGCACCGTGCAGGCTGGGCAAGCAGGATGTTGGCGCCTGGCTTGTCTCCAACGGCTGGGCCACGGCGCTGCCGAGCGGCATCTACGGCAAGGCGGAGGCGACAGCCAGGGACGCGGAGATGGGCATGTTCGGCCCGGCACAATAGGCTGTCATTCAATCCCTGATGTTTTGTTTGTTAACCGCCACGGGCGCAGCCTTGATGGGGTCATCGCGCAATCGATTAAATTGCAATGTTCCTTGAAACTGAAATTGCAACACACCGGCCTTATACAAGCCCATCCACAGGAGATCGGCCAGTGACAAAGACTATGGCGAGCACCACCGACCAGGCATGGAAAGGCGTCGCTTTGCTGACCTTTCTGGGAACCGCTGCAATCCTGGGCGTTTCCGTCGGTCTCAATTATCTGCTTCTGTTCTCGGAGGCGCTGACGCCATTTGGGCGCAGCATGGTCACGGCAATCCTGTTGCCTGTCGTTCTTGGTGTTCCGCTTTTTCTGTTCGTTGGATTGAAACAGATCGAGCTTCGTCGCTATCGCCGGGAACTCGACAAGTCGGCAACCTTCGACACCACGACCGGCTGCCTGAAC
>NZ_RZPI01000002.1:0-45196 GCF_003998715.1 Mesorhizobium sp. M7A.F.Ca.CA.002.15.2.1 | reverse complement strand
GACCCAACACCGTGCTCGGCGGAAAAAGAACCGCCAATCTCCCGCAGTTGTTGGTACAGGACGCTCTCGGCAGCCTCCGCTACGTCAGGCGCCAGCGGACCCTGACGGTTGAGGATGATATGCAGGTTTCCATCGGCCAGGTGACCGAAGACATAGGGCGCCAGACCCGGTTCGATCGCTGCGAGCCGGGGCAGGATTCTGTCGAGATAGGCCGGAATTTCCGACAGAGGCACCGACACGTCGAAGGAAGGCGCTTGGGGATGGGCGCGATAGAGCACGCCGGTGTCCTCGCGCAACCGCCACAGGTCTTCCTCTTGCCGCCGCGAGCCGGCAATGATGCCGGTGGCTTCAGGATAGCGCTCCATCACTTCCGAATAGATCCGCTCGAAATCTTCGCGCAGCGCCTCTTCGCGCGCGCCGCCAAGCGACAGCAGCAGGAACAGCGGCTGGTCGAGCGGCACGCTCGGTTCGGACCATTCATGCGCGGCTGCGGCCAGGCTGAAATACGAGGTCCACATCGCCTCCGCCGCGCGCAAATGTCCCGCATCCGATTCAAGCGCCAGACGAATGACTTGCAGCGCCGCTTCGACAGACGGCAGCCCGAAAAGCGCGGTGGCGGTGGCTCGGGGCGAAGGGTCGAGCTTGACGACCACGCGGGTCACGATGCCAAGCGTGCCCTCCGCACCGATGAAGAGATGCTTCAGATCGTAGCCGGCGGAATTCTTCACCACCCGCGTCAGATCGGAATAGACCGATCCATCGGCCAGCACGGCCTCCAGGCCAAGGACGCGGTGGCGCATGACCCCGTTGCGAAAGGCCATCACGCCACCCGCATTCGTGGAAACCATGCCGCCGATCGTCGCCGAACCGCGCGCGGCAAGATCGATACCGGGCTCCAGGCGGTGCTCAAATGCGGCAGACTGCAAAGCTTCGAGCGTAACACCGGCACCGACGATCGCCACGCGCTCGACGGGATCGAGCCGCTCGATCCGGTTCATGCGTGCCAGGGAAAGAACGATCTCGCCCGGCCGCGAGACACTTCCGCCGACCAGGCCGGTCCGCCCGCCCTGCGGCACGATCGGAATCTCATTTTGACTGCAGATGCGCACCACCGCGGCGACCTCGCCGGTCGATGAAGGCGCAACGACGATGCCGGCGGCGCAATCCGTCCCGTTCGAACCAAGGTCGATCGCCCCGGCATCATCACCGATCCGCACATTCGAGGCGCCAACGACATGGCGGATCGCGTCGACAACCGACAACGGCACCGCTTGCTCGATCCAGTTCGTTTGCCTGGGAGACGCGTGGCCGCTCATCGCCCAGCCAATCCCTGAAGCGCCGTGATCAGCCGGTCGTTGTCGGCCGGCAAGCCGATGGTGGCGCGCAGATAGTGCTCGTAGCCGGCTTCGCGCCACGCCTTGACGATGATCCCCTGCTTCAGGAGACCGGCGGCAACGCTGGAGCTGTCGCCCTTGCAGTCGAAGAACAGGAAGTTTGTCTGCGACTGGGCAACCCGGAAACCAAGGCCCGTAAGTGCGGCGGCGGTGCGCACGCGCTCGGCTCTGACGCGGCCCGCCGACGCCTTCATCCAGCTTTCGTCGGCCAGTGCCGCAATAGCGGCGACCTGTGCTGCCGCATTGACGTTGAACGGCGTCTTGGCGGCCGCGATCACTCTTGCCAGTTCGAAGCCCGAACAAACGGCATAGCCAACGCGCAGCCCCGCCAGGCCATAAGCCTTCGAAAATGTGCGCAGCACGACATGGTCGATGCTGCTGTTGCGCAGGACCTCGATGCCGTCGGGCGCGCCGGGATCGGCGAATTCGAAATAGGCCTCGTCCAGGACAAGAAGCGTGCCGGGTCGCACGGCGCCGATCAGCCGTCGCAGGCCAGCGTGGTCGAGACCCGGCCCGACCGGATTCCACGGCGAGGATATGAAAACGATCCGTGGCCCAACGGCGATCGCCGCTTCGAGCGCGGCAAGATCGAACCCCATCTCGGGTTTCATCGCAATCTTGACGACATCGGCACCGGCAGCCAGCGGCTCTATCTCATGCAGCCCGAAGCTCGGCACCGTGGTGACGACCGAGGCGCCCGGCACCAGGACGGCGCGCGAGATGGCGGCGATCATCTCCTCGGAACCATTGCCGGCAACGATCATGCCAGGATCGATCGCCAGTTTTTCGCCAAGCGCCGCCCGCAGCGCCGTGCAGGCCGGATCGGCATAGCGCCATGGCTCGAAGGATGAGGAGGCCAATGCGGCCATGACGGCGGGAGAACACCCATCCGGGTTCTCGTTGCTGGCCAGCCGGGCGACATCGTTGCGGCCACTCAGCGCCCGCGCCATCGCGATGTTCATGCCGGCATTGTAGGGCGGCAAGGCGGCGATATGCGGATTGAGCGGCAGGCTCGACGCTGGTTTGACCGACTGTTCCAAATCCCGACTTCCGTTTCCCCGCGCCCACGCGCGGCAATCTTGTCAAATATCGAGGACGACTGATCCGCGCGGCTTGGAGCAGCACAACAGCACTTCGCTGCTTCCAAGCTCGTCCAGCGGTTCCTCGAAATAGGCGATGTCGCCCGAGATCAGCCGCGACTTGCATGTGCCGCAGATGCCGGCCCGGCAGCTGAATTCCGGCAACAGACCTTGGTTCTCGGCGAAGTCGAGCAACGATACGGCCGAGCCATCCCAGACGGCCGTCAGGCCCGACTTCCGAAATTCCACGGTTGTCGCTTCCCCGGCCGGCTCGATCCTTGCCGGCTGCGCTGGAACCGCGGGAACTCGCACTGCATCGGGCTCAAGCACCGTCGCCGGGCCGAAGAATTCGTAGGCAATGCGATACCTTGGCGCGCCAAGCTCGCGCAGCATGACGTAGATCGCCTGCATGAACGGCGGCGGGCCACAGAGGTAGAAATCATAGTCATCGATCGGCAGCAAACGCTGCAGCACGTCCCGCGAAATCATGCCTTCGCTATGAAAGCGCTGCTCGGCCTTGTCGCGCTCGGACGGGAGCCGGTAGCAGAAGTGTGCGGTCAGGCCGGGACGGGTCGAGACCAGGTCGGTCACCTCATCGCGCAAGGCATGCACATCGCCGTTGTCGCAGGCGTGAATGAAGACGGCACGGCGGTCCGGCAACGAAGCCAACGCATGCAGCATCGACACCATCGGCGTCAGCCCGACGCCGCCGCTGAGCAGCACGACTGGACGGTTGCTGGCCTTGTCGAGCACGAAATCGCCGCGCGGCCCTTCCGCCTGAAGCACATCACCGACGTCGATACGGTCATGCAGGAAGCACGAGCTTATCCCATCGGGAAGCCCCGGCCCGGGTGCTGCCTCACGCTTCACACTGATCCGATAGGAAGCGCTGTCTGGGGAACAGGAGATACTGTAGTTGCGCAGCACATATCCCCTTTCGCCGGCGGCCTCCCGCGCTACCGGAATCCGGAACACCAGGAACTGGCCCGGCTGGAAGTCGCGCCAGTCCTGTGGATCGACCGGCTCGAGATGGAATGAAGTGATGAGGGCGCTTTCGCGCACCTTCGCGACCAATTTCAGGTCGCGAAATCCGCTTCTTGCGATGGTGTCGCGAGCGGTGAATGCATTCATTCGGCAGCTGCCAATTGCTGGCTCTCGCTGGCGATCAGCTTGGCCAGGTTCCGGCGAAAGCGCAGCGGTCCGACATCTATCTTCAGATCGAGATTGGGCGTGCGCTTGTTTGCCATGCCCTTGTGCACGGCATTGAGCACGGTGCGGTCCTCGTCGAAGGCGCCGCGCACAGAGGTGGCGAACTGGCGGGAAACCTCCAAATCGTCGGGGGCGAAATTGCGCATCTGGAACCAGTAATATTTCGTCTGGTTCTCATCGACCGGCGTCATGAAGTTGTAGCTGTCCATGAGGAACACGTCCTCGTGCAGCGGCTTGCCCTCGCCGCCGGTGCGGGCCGGCACGAAGATCGCCTTGATGATGGCGTTGGAGGGGTAGCGCACTTCGTAGTGCTGCTTGCGGTCGCAATTGCCTGAGAATTTGAGGAAAGGCGCATAGAAGGGCGCCGGCGCGGCATCGACCACCCAGCGCCACACGGTCACGCCGTCCGCGCCTACGGTGGTTTCGAGTGGCGCATCCTCCATCGCCTGAACGCCGCCGAAGGAGGACTGGTGGACCCAAGACACATGCGAGGGGTCGAGCAGGTTGTCGGTCATGTAGAGGTAGTTGCAATCGAGCGCCATGGACTCGCCGCGATTGACGCCCCATGCCGGATCGCCCCAGTGGTCGACCGCGAAAATCAGCGCGGGGTCGGCCTTTGCCGCTTCGCCCATCCATATCCACAGCAGCCCGTAACGTTCGGCGATCGGATAGGAACGAACGCATGCCACATGCGGTATCTTTTCAGCACCGGGCACGCGCGTACAGGTTCCGGTGCTGTCGAAGGTCAGCCCGTGATAGCCGCATTCGACAGTGTCGCCCTTGATGCGGCCCATGGACAGCGGCAGCTTGCGGTGGGGACAGGCATCCTCGAGCGCCGCCACCACGCCATCGGTCCGGCGGTAGAGGACAATGTCCTCGCCAAGTATCCGGGTCGGCACCAGCCTGTCGGCGACCTCATGGTCCCATGCGGCAACGTACCAGCAGTTTCGAAGAAACATGGCGTCCTCCCGAGCTTGTGACGCCTAAACGAATATCTTGCGGGCCTGGGACGACATAGGGCTTGCATCTGTGTTCTATTTTAGAAAAACTAAATCAAGCTGACCCCAGGATTGTTGCCCAGGTGAAGAAGACGCCCCCACTGCGTGCGATACAGGCCTTCGAGGCTTTCGGCAGGCGTGGCAGTGTGACGGCGGCCGCCAACGAACTCGGCGTCTCCGTCGGCGCGGTCAGCCAGCAGATCCGCAAGGCCGAAGACGCGCTGGAGGCGCGGCTTTTGGAACGGCGCGGCAGGAGTGTCGCCCTCACCGCGCTGGGCCGCGTTTACCACGCAGCGGTTGCCGTCGGCTTCGAACACATTCGCGACGCCCAGGATCTCATCGAACAGGCCCGGTCCGCGGACACTTTGACCATCTCCTGCCTGCCGTCGTTGGCCAGCAAATGGATCGGCCCGCAGCTCCTGGATTGGCAGGTCGACCACCCCGGCGCGACCGTGCGGCTGGTGGGCGCCGAGACGGAGCCAAGGCTGGGCGCCGAACAAGTTGACTTCCGTATTTCGTACGGCACGAAATATCGTGATTTCGAGCACTACACCGAACTGTTCACCGACTGGGTGGTGCCGGCCTGCTCGCCGACGCTGCTGGCGAAACATCCGGTCGGCAAGCCCGCCGATATTCTCGATCTGCCGCTTCTCAGCATCGAATGGGCCCGCGATCACCGCTCGCCGCCGACATGGGCGGAATGGGCCGCAAGCATCGGCGCGGTGCACCGCAGAACATCCGGCGAAGTGGCCTTTTCCCTGTCGAGCGCGGCGATCGATGCGGCGGCCAACGGAAGGGGCTTTGTGCTGGCGCAACTGTCGATGGCTGCCGACGATATCGCGTCGGGCAGGCTCGTCGCCCCGTTCGACAAGCGGATCAGGCTGCCGGAACCTTATTTTTTGGCTTGGGATCGGGCCATTCTTGAGAAGCCTTTTGGTCCTGAGCTGCGAGCCTGGATTGTTTCGATTTCCAAGCGACTGGGCGCAACCTTAGCCGGATAGCCGAACACCGATCTGGAGACACAAGTTTGCATCTGCCGAGTTCGCGCGCACCAGCGTCTTAAGAGATCCAGACATTGGTCGGCGGTGTGCGGTCCCACGGATTGCTTCAGTTTGCCCTAGATATCTCGACAAAAGTCCGCTTTTTTCGCCCTTCTTGCACCGCTAGCCGTCGGGCGGCTTTGCGACCCAAAACAGCAGCGTTCGCGCCCTCAAGTCAACAGGGGTTCACTCAACTTCCCTGCTGTACGAGATCCCGGCGAACTCGGAGCCCCTGCTTGAGCAAATTCCGACGTACACGAAGTCCTGGCCCCGCCCACAATCGTAACGCCGGCTTCCTCATCAGCGTCCTGTAACCGGCGACGGGTCTCCAACGTGCCCGTGTCGTCATTGCCTGTAACAATTAGATCAAAAGTTTTCTGGCCTGCGAGAGGCGGCCTGCTGTTTTGCTCGAATCACTTGCGATGGAAGGTGCGGCGTTTCGGTGGCAGCCCCAGCGCGCTTTGAAATGGGATAATCCCTCGCAGATCGCCTTTGCAACGGGGATACCAATCTCGGATCGCGAAAGATCGGCGAACCAGACCTGCGAACCACAAACTTCGCCGATTTCATTCAGCAGGTCGGTGACGTTGCTTTCGCCAGCGCTTTCCAGGCCGTCGGCAGGCTTGCCGATGGCGAAACGAAAGTTGCGCACGTCAGCGAAACGCTTCCAGCGGGTCATCCGACAATCGTCATCGCTCATCGTTTTATTACGGGGCCGTTCTGCCCTTTCGGCATGGGCCTGCATTGCAGCTTCGGATTGTATCAATTCCAAAAACGCGGACCGGGCGGCAGCAACCATATCGAAGCTGCACCCGAAACCCACCGCCATATGCTCGCCACTGTCTTCGCAGCTGATCGCCGCCGTCACAATGGCCGTGCGGAAGGACGAGATATCGAGAAGCCAGAGCCTGCGTCCCGTTTCTTGGCGATGCTGCTGGATGTGAGACGCCAAGCCTTGGTCATCAAGCCGCGCGATATCCAGCCGCTTTCTCAGGGAGCCTCGGTGCCACCATATCCCTGTGGCGTCTCGTTCGACGAGTTCAAGCAAGGCGCGGGTTCTTGCATCCGCCCGCGTTGTGCCAGCGGCGCAACCATTGGTGTCGACGTTCAAGCTGCAATCGCCATATGCGACGTCACCAAAGCGGCCATAGCAGAGAAACGCCGGACAAAGCGCGACCCTATCGTCATGGAAGCTGCGAACGGACGCCCATAGCTGGGGATTGTTCAGATGATCCGTTGAAGGGATACTGTCCCAGCCACGCCACATTCTGTTGAGCCGATCGCGATGTCGGATCTGTTCCAGCGAAAAGCCCAATACCTGAATCGCATCGATCCTCATTCCATCGCCTGGAGAGCCGATGCGTGCTGACGCCGTGACGTCTTCGGCTCTGCAGGCCCAGCTGGAAATCTCCGCGGCCTCTCCGAGGCAAGACAGCACGGCCGTGCCGGCATCAAAGCCTTTGCCACTTGCCGTGAATCGTTTCTCATTCCCTTCGAATGGAGCAATGTTGGACATAGCCAGGAATCCACCCGGAACATCGAACACTTCAACGCCAATGTCGTGCCGTGTCGCGAAGTGCAAAAGGGGCAGCCCATTCTCGGGCGCAGCGACAAGGGTCGCAGCCAGATTCTCCAAAACATCCAAATCATCTTCACTCGACTGGCGGTCCCAGGTCGGGTCGTCTTGGTTCACCGTCATCGGCCGGCCGTGATGCATCAGCAGAGCAAGCGTTGTCCAATGCGACCCGCGCAACAGCATGTTGGCTCTTTCAATATCTTGGCTTCTGCTGTTTACGTAGGGTAAGCGGTGGCGCCCGTTGGCGACCGAGACGATAGCCGGCGGAGTTGACAATTTCCACAGACGGTCTGGCGATTAGGCTAATCGGCGGTTTCGAGCTTCGCAAGGGCTCGGAGACGTTCTCGTTGGGCAAGCGGAAGGCCTGCGCGATTCTCGCCTATCTGTTACTGAGCGGCAGGTCACGCGAGACGCGCGGGCGACTGGCGGCATTGCTTTGGAGCGAGCAGGACGAGGAGCATGCGCGCGGATCACTGCGCCAGTGCATAAAGGATCTCCGACGCCTGGCAAGCGAGACCAGGCTTAATTACCTCGCGGTCGACAAGCTCGTCCTGGGAATCGATCCGACTGCAATCCGTTCCGACATCGATGAGCTTGAACGTGCGCTCGACGACCGCAATTATGACGGTGCGCTGCTCCTGCTGGCCAAAGCCAGGGATGGACTTTGCGCCGGGTTGGACGATTGCGATCCTGTCTTCGACAACTGGCTGAGAATGCAGTCGACGATGATAACCGACAGGCTGGTGACACGGCTCGCAGCCTGGCTGGCGGCCGAGACAGACCCGAGACAGCGCAAATCCATCGCTGCGTGCATCCTGCAACTTGATCCGTTTTTCGACGATGCCGTGGTGGAGACCATTCGGAGGGTCTGTGAGGAAAGCGGTTATGCCCGCGCCCTAGCGTTCTTCGACCGCTACGCGGCCGAACTCAAAGCGGACATGGATCTGCGACCACCGGCAGAAATCCTCCACCTTCTAGAGGCGCTCAAGCCGGGCAACGACGGTGAAAAGCGGGCGGCTGACCCCGACCTTGCGCAAAGCGATCACGACAGCCGCATCCCAGGGAAGCCGACAATCGCCATCATCATTGCCAGGCGCGAAGCAGAGAACGAGCACCTGCAATTTGCCTTGGCGACAGAGCTTCTGGCTTCGATTTCCCGATTTAGGCATTGGACAGCCGTGTCAACGGAGTTGCAAGCCGGTGAATTCTCACTGGATCAGATGCATCAGGCGGCAGGCGAACACGTGGATATCGGCGTCCTCATCCGTCTGATCGACACGGATGGACCAGCAGTGTTCCAAATTACCTGCTATGATTTCCTGCAAGAAGGAGAAGCCTTCGTTCTCACCGTTCCGTCGGATCCGTCTTCCTGGCGCTCGGCCTTCAATGAAGTTTGCGCACGCTTTTCCGCGCGCCTGCAGATTGCCTTGTCCAGTGCCAGGCTGCATCGCATATCGCAAGCTTCCCCGAACCATTTCTCGGCCTATGATTGCTGGCTGGACGGACAGCGGCTTTCGATCATGTGGCGAAAGGACACCGAAGAAGCTGCCATCGCCCGCTACGAGGAAGCCATCCGGCTTGATCCCGATCTGTCCTGCGCTTATTCCAGCCTCGCTGCGGTGCTCAACTCGCGTTGGATCGTCGTTCCGGGTGCATCGTCGATCGAGCAGGATCTAAAGCGCGCATTCGAACTGGCCAAGCGTTCGGTCCTGCTCGACCCATTCGACCACCGCAACCAGGTAAATCTGGCCTGGAGCCACCTTCTGGCGCGACGCTGGGAGCTGGCCGATTTTCACTTCAGCCTTGCACATGAGCAAAATGCCGGGAACCCCGCGACGTTGATCGCCTACGCGCTGGCCAGCTCCTTCATGGGTGATCATCAACGGGCATCGGAGCTTTCGAAGCGCAGTTTCGACCTCAATCCCATGCCCGACGCTCACTATCATGGCTACCAGGCGACCATTGCCTTTCTCGCCAATGATCTGGAGGGGTGCGTGGCCGCTGCGGTCAAGAGCGATCAACTGTTCGCCGACATCCACGGCTGGTCGGCGGCGGCACTTGCGTTGCTGAAACGCAACCGCGAGGCCGGGGATGAGTTCAGACGTTTTCTACGCAACCTAACGGCGGCGTGGCAAGGGCCGGGTAGGCTTGACCGCGCTGTCGCCGTGGAGTGGTTCAAGACCGCTTTTCCGATCCGGTTACCAGTCGATCAGGAGAAGCTGGCCCGTGGCATCGAATTGGCAGCCCAGTCGGGCTGACACGGCCGAACCGTTGCTCGCAATTGCGCCGGGTTTCACTTGCAGCGTGACATCACGTAGTCGCCGAGGCGCTTATGATATGCGCTCAAACGGTTTTTCTTTATTTGATCGGGCGGGCCGGCGTTCGGGTCGAGATTGTAGTGATCGGGAAATGTATAGTCCTCACCGGGTCCATCCGCCGGCGCAATGGTGGCGATCGTTTGCTCGACGTCGCCGGTGAAGGGAAAGGCGATGTTCACGATCAGGTCTTGGTCGAAGTATGGTTGGATGGTGATCTCCTCCCAGGTTTTGTCCCTGGGCGTCATGAACCCACGCAGCAGGTCCTTCATCGCCTCCTGATCTCCACTTCTGAAGATCGCTTGCTTGGCCGGATCCTTGATCAGGTCTCGGATGAATTCGCCAAGCGCCTCGAACTGCACATCTTTGAACTTCACCATGTCCACTTTCCCCGCTAAACCAGATTGAGCACTGTAGCGCTGCCGTTATCAGCGCTATTGAAAACCCTGACTGCCGAGCAGGCCGCCAAGCACTTCATCCGATACCTTCGCAGTATCATTGAGATCGAGCAGTCCTGCCAGCGTTTTTGGCTCTACGTCCGGAATGAGCCTGCGAGAGGTGATATCCGTATCGGCAGCCTTGAACAGTGCGGATGCGATCGTGGCGGCCACCACATAGGAGCCAACTGGGCCAAGATGGCTGCCGTCATTACCAAGAACGGACGCCTCCTGGATGATATAGTAGGAGAGAGGTGTTTGCCTCAGGAACTCCGGGTACCGTTGCAAAGCGGCCCGAAGTCGGCCGGCGTTGTAGACGTAACGTTTGGCGCAGGCGGCCGTGGGAAGCATGTCATTGCCCGTCAGGACCGGCACATCGATACTGTTGTCGCCCAGGGCGGTCTTCACCGCACCGGCCACGTCCTGCCCGGATGGCAAACCAAGGTCGTAACAGCGCCAGCAATCCATGAAGGCAACCGGCCGGACTGTGCCGTTCAATTCCGCACTCAGGCCGGCAATCGTCAGTTCTTTCGACAGGAATGGTCCTATGCGCCGGGCACTTTGAGCTTTCGACGGGGGGTCGGCTGAGGCAAACCGGTTCCAGTCGACAATCCAGTTCTCGGGTATTGGAATCTCCCCACCCGGGCGCAGGCTGGAAAAGGACAGCATTTTGCGCAGATTGGCTGGTTCTTCGACCGACCTGTCGTTCACGACATAGAACTGCCGGACCATGGCGTGGGCAAAGCGCGACGCACCGAAGGTGAATTCCAAAGGCAGCGCATTGAAAGTCTCAAGTGCCGAGACTCCGGCGCCAAGAAAATCGTCACTGGCGAAAAAATGGTCCCATATTTCCGGAGCCAGAACTTTTCTCAGATAGTCGTTGATGATCACAGTGCGGTAAACCGAGGTCAGATAGATCCTGGCACGCTTGTAAGCTTCTGCTGGGTCGGTGCCGATGCCAAGCAGCAGATCCACGATCCTGTTGTGGATGCCCATGAGTGTGCAGAGCAGTTGCGACAGGACAAGATTGTCGTCGTTTCGCGGATCCGCCACCAAGGGCCGATAAGGCGATCGCCGACCCTCGACACTGATAAACTTGCCCGAGAAGTCGATGCGCGGCAAATCACGGCCTTGCATGGTCTTACCGTCGACCGGAAGCATACTGCCTTTCATGCAAGGCAAGCCGATCGGAAAGCGGCAAGCCGACAGGTCCGCCCCATCCGCAACATCGTAGAGATGGGCGTCGACGATTGGCCCCCGCCCATAGAGCCCCGAAAGGTCAAGGCCTTGCGAGGACGCGTTCTTCAAATGATGGGTTTTGCCTGTCGGCTTGGGCAATCCGAATATTTGGCTGAAGACGATGTCATGGAACACGAATTGACCGAAATAGGTAAAGCCGGCTGGTGTAGGGCTGAGATCACTGCCTTCAAGTCCATCGGTCGGGCCGACCATTTCCGCCGTGATGTCCAGCAAGCCCGCCTTGGTGCGGTCGATGGCGCTCTCGTCTTCGGTTGCGTCAAACAAGGCGATCGGCATGTCCGCCAGGGACGGGAAGAGCCTGATGCCTCTCAAGGTCGGCTTGTCGTTGAGGCCGTCGTCTGAATTCTGGTTTGACCGGTTCGGTATGTTGGCGGCTTCGAAGGAGGACGTTTCGCCGTGGAGCATCGAAGTAGACCTCGTTTTCCAGAAGGATGAATGCGGCCAGGCGAGTAGCTTGGCATGAATCCGGGAGTAGAAACAGACTTGCCCGTCGGTGGTCTGAATGGCGCGGCCCCAGAGCAGAGCGACATTGCCGAGGCGATCATGACACTGACGGATCGAGCTTCGGGCCCGCCGAGACGGCGGTGAACAGCACACAGGACAGAATGACGCCCGCACCCAGAAGCCCGTCGGGCGAAAGCCGTTCACCAAGCAGAGCGGCAGCGGAAATGGCGGCGAACACACCCTCTCCGCTGCAAATCACCGCCGCATGGGACGAAGTGGTGTAGCGCTGTGCAGAAGTCTGCAGGCAAAAGCCGACAGCGGTCGAGAACACACCAAGCGTGATGAGTTCTGGCCATGCTGCCATAATTGCCTGAAATGTCATTGTGCCCTGCAGGGCGAAAGGTAGCGTGGCAACGGCCGTGCCGATGAACTGTGCGGCCGCCGTCGCGAAGGGATGGCCATGTGCCTGCACATGCCGCCCGAGTTCGACCGTCCATACTGCAAAACAGATTGCAGTCAGGACGGCGAAAGCGTCGCCGGCGGTTGCCGAACCATTGAAGCCGCCCGCCAGGAGAGCCGATCCCACGACCGTCAGAATTGCGACGAATAGGATCAGTGCACTTGGACGCTCCCTCATGATCAGCCATGCGGCGATCGGCGTGATAACAGTGGAAGCGCTGATAAGGAGGCTCGAGTTCGTCACCGTCGTGCTGACATAGGACAATTGCTGGACCACACAGCCGAGAGCAAAAAGCAGAACCACTCTCGCCACACTTGGAAACCAGCCGGTGTTGGTTTCGGGGTCGCGCTCCCGCACCGCGAATGGCAACGTCACCAGTCCGGCGATCACGCTGGTCAGGAAAACAACCGCCATGGGATCGAGGTGGGCCAGTATGGTCTTGTGGGACACATTGCCCACTCCCCAAATGAGCGCAGCAAGCATTAGCAAGGAATTTGCCTTGAATCTGGACATGATTGATCGCATCACCACAGCGGGCAATGGCTCCAACGGTTTGTGATCGGGTTTGAAAGCGATGATCGGGGCCGACGGACCCCGTCATCGTCGAGGTGGCTGGTGTTGCGCGGAAGAACGCGTCTTTTGGTTCGCGATCTATCCGGGGCCAGCACTCGATATATGTGATCTGCGCAAGACGGGGATGGTGGGCAGCAGGACGGGCGTTGGCGGTTCGTTCTGCTCGAAACTGACGCTGCGCTGAAGAAGCGGAAGGATGGCCTCCGGGGTTGCCGAAACCATTTGCGTGCATCGAGTTGACGAGTTCATGAAGCCAGCCTCGGACATGCTCTCGAAGACGCCGAGAAGTGGTGACCAGAAGCCTTTGAAATTCGCCAGGACCAGCGGCTTGCAGTGCCTTTCCAGCTTGCGAAGCGTCATGACCTCGGTCAGTTCCTCAACGGTTCCGATGCCGCCAGGCAAGGCTACAAATGCATCCGCGTAGTCAAACATGAGCTGTTTGCGGATACTCATGTCGGGAACTGAAATCGTCTGGCATCCCGATAATAGCATTCTCATCCGCTCGATCAGGAACTGCGGGGTGATCGCGATCACGGTTCCACCCCCTTCTGCTGCGGCAATAGCCACCTGGCCCATCAGGCCATCACAGCCACCGCCATAGACCAGGCGAATACCTGCTGCGGCTATCGTCTCGCCAAGGATGGTGGCGCAACGGGCGTGGTCGGGATCGTTGCCAAGCATGGCGCCGCCGAAAACGCAGATCGTGCCGATGCGTCGCTGCAAGGGATAGGAGCGGCCGATCTGTTCTGCGGAATTGTCGGATGATGATCCAAACATGGTGTCTCTCCAAATGAGGTTGGAATAGCGAAGCTTGATCAGCCGGCGGAATGATCGCGGGCTGCGCGAGGTTGGCTCGATCGGAACAGAAGCAGGTCAGCCCAGGACCAGAGCAGGTAACAAACGAGAAGGCTGGCGGGCGTAGACCAATGCTGTGGCTGTTCGACTTCGAATTTGAACAGCGATGCACAGAGTTCTGTCCCGGCGGCGATGAGGGCCGGCAGCCGGCTGAGAAGGACCATGACGCGAAACGGGTCGGGGCCGTATTCCGACAAGTTGAGGATCCGGACACCGGGTCGGTGGCAAGCACTGCCGAATTTTCCAACGGAATGAAGCAGGCCCGATGTCAACGCCAGCAACGGATGGCCAAGTTCAAACAGGGCCAGGCCAAGGCAACCGGCACCAACGCCGGACAGGAAATCACCCAGGCGGTTGAGATTTTCCCTAGGCTTGAGACGTCCGTTCCAGGCGCGATGGTAGATCTCGCCGCTGGCGAAGAAGATCGCCGTCGCCGAGGTCATTGCGATCGCAGCGAAATTGCCCGTCAAATAATGGCTGATGGCGGCCGGCGCGCCTGTCCAGAGGAGTTGGTTCAGATCGCCGGATACGAGAATCTGCGCCGTAATCCCCTGACAAAGACCAATGAGGTTGCCGACATTGTAGGCTCCCCCAGGGCCAGACATCCGTGCCGTTAACGCGCTGCGCCAAGCAAGGAGGCGCGGAGACCGAACCGTGAAGGATGAGGCTGTTTCGCGAGCTGAAATTTCGACTGGGGCTACACGCAGCGGCTTATTGATGTTGAGCGTCATGTCGGGTTCCTCCCTTATGACGCATGCTTTGCAGTGCTCCGCGTGATCTCAACGTGAATTGCGCTGGAATGGGTCCGTCCAGGCTAACAGGCAGATCGCATTGGCGGTTCCTGCAAGGTGACGGTTGATCTACTTCTCTCAATTGCCTCGGCCAGCCTTATCCCGCGGCGAGCTTCTGTGTCGGCGGGGCCTTGCAGCCCTGGCCGACGACATTGTCTAAGCGGATCGCCTGCCGAGCCTCCATTGACAGCCATCCGGATGCACGGGCCGCGAAGACCGGAAATCATCTCTCGACGATCATGCGAAGACACCGGGGAACGATGATCGTTATTTCACGCTGAATTACGCTGAGTTGCCCAACATCACAGCCGCAACGCCAGACTGACATCCGCAAAAGGCTGAGCGGTCGAACCTGAACCTCAACTGAATCCAAGGATGGAATTCGATCATGCTACGCAGCTTGACGAAAACATTCACCGCCATCTCGACAATCGCCGTTCTCATGGCACCTCTGATGACTCCCAATGCGGCCTACGCGAACAGCACCACCGTTCCGCGCAAATGCATAAACGGCGTGGCAAGGTGCGCATCTCGCTATCCAGCAAGCTTTCGAGACCACCCATTTCAATTCAGCGGGACAGTGCAACGCACCTTACTCCCGAGGTTGGCGCAACGCTCTCCGGGTCGGCATCCATCTCAAGCTCCTTCGAACGCCCGGCTTGTCTGAGGGTCTTCACAAAATGTTACGTAAGGGAACGTTCGCGCCTGACTCTTCTTAGGCAATCGAGGCGGTTGTCGCCTCGTGCATTGTGAAGGAGAAGAAGAATGCCCAAGCAAGGTGGTAGCCACGAACAGCATGTGAAGGCAGGCCAGCAGAGCCACAAGAATGCCGACAATAAAAACCGTCAGCAACAGCAGGCCGCTGGTGGTGGTCAACGGCAGCAGGGCGATGGATCCGGCATGCGTGGTGGAACCCACGAACAGCACGTGAAAGCTGGCGAACAAAGTCACAAAAACCGCTGATCGCGGGTGATTTCAGCAGACCCACCCCGAAGTATCGGGGTGGGTCTGATTGCATCTGAAAGAGGTGCTATCGACGACGCTGCGGTTAGGGTCGCGAAAGTCGCCCCGGCGACTTTGCCGGGGCGACTTCAGTCAGGACGCCCAGTCAGGCAGCTTGCTCCAGGGCGCGCTCATTGACACCGCCTTCGCCCAGCCCGGAAAGCGCTTCGTCCGTCGCGACCTCCTCTTTCAATGTCTCGTTGAGGAGCTTGACCACGTCGCTCTTGCCAAGCTGTTCAGCCCACGCGACCAACGTGCCGTAGCGCGCGATTTCATAATGTTCGACGGCCTGTGCCGCGCCGACCAGCCCAGCATCCAGGGCTGGGTCGCCCTTGTATTCGTCGAGAATTTCCGACCCTTCCTCAAGAATGCCGTCGATCGCCGGACAGGTTTTGCCGCGCGCCGGTTTGTCCATAAGTTCGAACACTTGCTCGAGCCGATCAACCTGGCCTTCGGTTTCCATGCGATGTTTTTCGAAGGCCGCAGCCACCTCCTCGGATTCGGCGCCCTTTGCCATCTTCGGCAAGGCCTTGAGTATCTTCTTTTCAGCGTAGTAGATGTCCTTCAGCCCATCGAGGAACAAAGCCTCCAGTCCCTTGGTCGTCGCTCTTTTTGCAGTCGCCATGATTTGTCTCCCTTGGATTGTCGTGAAAGCTCACCGGCGGTGTAGCCATGGACTAACTTTCCATGGAAGCAGTTGTTCCCTGGGGGCGACGTGGAAGGGCAGCGCGTCGAACACCGCTTTTATCGAGGGCCGATCGACATCAAAAGGCGATGGACGATGACGGTGTGAGAGCCGCCGGCAGGGGGGACGGAAAGCACCGGGGTTCGTCGCGCTGTATGGAGTAGATGGTGAAAAGAGATACTTCCGATGGGTTCATATACGAAATCATATTTACATATAAAACAAATCATGATGATCTTGCTGTCGTGCAACGGCGGCTAAGGTGGTCGGTTCCGGCGTCCGTCGCCGAGCCTGAATGCCAGCAGATGATCGTGCACAATGAAATCAAAGATGATGTCGCGGTCGAGTGAGCCGTGCATTGGTCGGATGTAGGGAGTGCGGCATGCCCTTTGATGTCATCGTTGTCGGAGCCGGCGCAGCCGGGGCTGTCCTTGCCGCCCGGCTCACCGAAGATGCGGCCACGAACGTGCTTTTGCTGGAAGCGGGGCCGGACTACCGGAGCGGCGAGCAACCTGCCGAGATGGCGAGTCCAAATCCCTTCAACCTGCTGCTTCCCGATCATTTTCAGCAACAATATATGTACCCCGACCTGATGGCTCGCCGCACCAAGCGGCAGGAGCATCGGGTCTACTGGCGCGGCAAGGGGCTTGGCGGTTCGACGGCCGTCAATGGGCAGATTGCCATTCGCGGCGTGCTCCATGCCTTCGACCGCTGGGAGGAAATCGGATGCAAGGGCTGGTCGGGAGCCGACGTGCTGCCCTTCTTCCGCCGGCTGGAGGATGACCCGATCGCGGCTAATTTTCACGGCAGCGATGGCCCGATTCCGATCTACCGCGCGCCTGTCGAAAGCTGGGGAAGCGTCGACAAGGCCATGCGCCAAAGCGCGATGGCCCTCGGCCATCCCTGGCATGACGATCTCAATGCTCCGGATGCCGAAGGGGCTTGCACCTATCCCATCAACAGTCGAGCCGGCAAGCGCGTGTCGGTCAATGACGGCTATCTGGAAGCTGCCCGCGACCGGCCGAACCTCACCATCATCGGGCAGGCGACGGTGGACAAGGTGCTTTTCGATGGCAAGAAAGCGATCGGCGTTTTGGCCATCGTGGCCGGTCAGGTTCGCAAATTCGAGGCGCCGCTGGTCATCGTCTCGGCCGGCGCCATCCACTCTCCAGTCATCCTGCAGCGCTCGGGCATCGGTCCGGCGGCTCTCTTGAATCGAAAGGACATCGAGGTGCTTGCCGACCTGCCGGTCGGCGAAGGTTTCTTCGACCATCCTTATTGCCGCATCGAACTGAAGCTGAAGCCGGAATTCAAGGCGACCGATGTCGACGCGCGGCATACCAACTGCTGTGTGCGGACGAGTTCCGGCGTGCCGGGTGCCGAGCGCGACGACATTCTTTACGTCGCCATGAACCATGGCGGTATCGGCGTGGAATCCGACAGCGCCCAGTTCGGCGAGGCCATGGTCAATCTGATCCTGATGGAAGCCAAGAGCCGGGGCACCGTGCAGTTGCGTTCCGCCAATCCCTTCGACCAGCCGATCGTGGAAGAGAACATGCTGGACGATCCGATGGATCTTCAGCGCATGCGTATCGCCTATCGCCACCTTGGCGAGATTGCCCGGCAAGCGCCGATCCAGGCGATCGCCGAGCGCGTCCTGCTGGGGGATTCCGATCTGCCTTTGTCATGGCTCGAAATGGCAAGCGACGAGGAGGTCGACAATTTCCTGCTGGCGCAGTCTTCCGATGCGCAGCATGGGATCGGCGGCTGTTGCATGGGTAGGCCCGGTGAGGCCGTGGTCGATCCGGAATGCCGGGTCTACGGTTTTGAAGGGCTGCGGGTTATCGATGCGTCGATCATGCCGCTCGATTGCCAGGCAAACACCAATCTGACCTCGATCATGATTGGCGAGAAAATGGCCGACAGCCTGCGCCGGTCCATCTGACAGCTCGCTGCCGAACGGCATACGGTCGCACGGGAGGCCCGCGCAAAAGGCGCGGGCCTTGAATGTCAGCGAGTGACGTCCACGGTAATCGTCTTCAGGTCGCACATTTCCATCAGCGTGTGCCGACCCCCGGTGCGGCCGAGGCCGCTCTGCGTCCCGGCGGCGCCGCCGGCAGGAATATGCGGCTCCCAATAGCAGCTCATCTCGTTGACGTTGACGATACCGACCCTCAGGCTTTCAGCAAAGGCAAAGGCGTTCTTGATGGTGCTGGTGAAGACCGCGGCCGACAGGCCGTAGGGGCTGGACGCCGCAAGTTCCATCGCCTCCTCGTCGGTCTCGAAGGTCAGCACGGGTGCAATCGGCCCGAAGGATTCCTCGACGTTGAGCAGGCTTTCCCGGGTCAGTCCTGTGACGATCGACGGCTCGAAATAGAGATTGGTGGCAAAACCCGACGCCACATTGCCGCCGGTGACGATCTCGGCGCCACGAGCGCGGGCGTCCGCAATGTGGCTGAGCACCTTGTCGACGGCGACCGCATTGTTGATCGGCCCCATCGTCGTCGCGGGATCGAAAGGGTCGCCCATTTTCACCTTCGCGGCCGCTTTCACCAGACCTTCGATAAACCGGTCATGGATGGATTTATGCACCAGCACGCGTTCGGTGGCCGTGCAGATCTGCCCGGCATTGGCAAAGCAGCCGGCCCCCACCTGGGCGGCGGCCATGTCGATATCGGCATCGGCTAGCACGATGGTCGGGCCGTTGCCGCCCATTTCGAGCAGAAGCGGCTTGCCCGCGCCACGCCGGGCGATCGTCGCGCCGGTGGCGGAACTGCCGGTGAAGCCGATGGCATGGGTGCCCGGATGAACGACGGCCTCGTCGCCCACCTCCGCACCATCTCCCAGAACGAGATTGATGGCGCCGTCCGGCAAGCCCGCCTCGATGAAGCATTCGACAAGTGCCGTGGCAATCAGCGATGTCGTCGGCGCCGGCACCCAGACAACGGTGTTGCCCGTTGCGACGGCCGGTCCGAGATAGTAGAGGCAGGGCAGGGCGAGCGGGAAATTCCATGGCGTGATGATGGCAAAGATGCCCTTCGGCTGCAGGAAGCTGAAGGCGCGCTTGTTGGCATCGGCCAGGGGAAACGCCGCCGTCTCCAGCCACTTCATCTGCTCTGCCGCATTGCGGAAACCGAGAGCTGCCGCCGATGCTTCGGCCTTTGCCTCGCTGTGGAAGGGCTTACCCTGTTCCAGGCAGAGCAGGTGGGCAAGCTCTTCGGCGCGCCTGTCGATCGCGTCGGCGATGCGTATGCACAATTGAGCGCGTGCGAAGGTTCCCATCTTGCGCATGGTCCCGCGTGCGCCTTCGGCGGCTTTCACCGCGCGACCGACATCGGCGCGGGTGGAAAGGGAGAGATAGCCGAGATGCTCGCCCGTCGAAGGACTATCGATTTTCAGGAATTTGCCCGAGCTGCCGGCAATCCACTCGCCGCCGATGCGGTTGATGCCGATGCGGGCGGCTGCTTCCGGCTCCGAGACGATCGCCATGCCACGCAGGTTGGGGCCTTCGAGAGAAGATTTGAAATGGACTGTCATCATGCGTTCCTTTGGCCGAATTCGGATTGGATGTTCAAAATGGCGGCGCGGCTGCGTTCCACGGCTGCGATGAAAAGTCTGCTGCCGGCCTCCGCGCTTGCCTGCGATGGCGTGCCGATGACGCCGTTGTCGCGGATGGCTTCGAAACGGCGCCAGACGGTGACGGCCGGCGCGGCGTAAAGGTGAGGATCCGGCCAGGATGGCGGAGTGCCGCCTGGCGGGATGAGATCGCGGCGAACGCTGTCGCCAAGCACATGCATCATCAACGACGTTTCAAGCGCGCAAGCGTGACCGGTGCCTGTGGCGGCATCGGGCAGGGCCTGCGCCGCCACGTCGGCGATGAGATCGAAATACGAGAAACCCGCGGTGACGATGCCACGCTTGCCAAGGGTGGTGATCGCCACCTGGATGGCGGCGCGGTTTCCGCCATGGCCGTTCAGCATGACCGGCAGGAAGCCGTCTTCGGCAAGGCAGGTGCAGAGATCGACGAGAACGGCGATGAAGATCTGCGGGCTGAGGCTCATGGTGCCGGAGAAAGAGCGATGATGCTCGGACGAGCCATAGGCGAAAGGTTCGGCGACACGGATGGAGGCCTGTCCTTCCGCCGCGGCGAGCGCAACCGCTTCCGCAAGCCAGCAATCGACGCCGAGCGGCAGATGCGGGCCATGTTGCTCGACAGCGCCGAGCGGTAGAATGACGACGGGTTTATGCACGCCGGCTGTCGCGTGTCTTTCCGTATCCGGGGAGGTCATCAGCGCAAAGCTGGATCCAGGCGGGATCGGCAAGGCCGGAGCTGGCTCGTTCATCGTGCTGCCTCGACAAGCCGGGCCTTGGCGTAGGTCATGCCGGAATCGGCCAGGAGAGCGACCATGATGATTGCTCCCTTGTAGAGTTCGAGGCTGGACGGGTCCGTGCCGAACACCCGAAGCGCTGTCGTCAGCAGGCTGACGATCAGCGCGCCGACGACCGCGCCCCACACCGTTCCCCTGCCGCCGAAAATACTGGTGCCGCCAAGTACGGCCGCGGCGATCGCGTCCAGAAGCAGCGAGGTCCCGCCGATGTTGGGCGTCACGACCGGCACCCGGCTGATCATGATCACGGCTGTCAGGAAGACGAAGATACTGGAGGCGCAATAGACGAGGATCGTGTGTTTCGTCACCGGGATGCCGGCAAGTTCCGCGGCTCCGGCATCCGATCCGAGCGCATAGGTACGCAGCCCGAAACGGCTGTGCCGCATCAGGATTGCTGCTACGGCGACGATCAGCAGCGTTGCGAAAATGACATTGGGAATGCCGAAGCTGCGTTCGATGCCGACCGCGCGAAGCGTCGGATCCTTCAGCATCAGGACGCCTTTGGAGGCAACGGCAAGCGTTGCGCCCTGCAGCGCGACCATTGTGGCCAATGTCGTCACGAAGGGCGGTATCTTCAACAGTGCGATAACGGCGCCGTTCGCGAGGCCGATCACCACCATCACGGCAAAGCCGACGAGCAAGGCAAGCGGCAGGCTGGCGCCGCCGTCGATCAGGCTGGCGATGAAGACGGCACAGAAGGCGACGCCGACGCCGGCGGACAGGTCGATGCCTGCCGTCAGCAGAACGATCAGGGCGCCAAGCGCCAGTATGGCGATCGGGGTCGCCTGGGCGACGATGTTGATGAGGCTGGCGGTTGAAACGATGCGGGCGTCGATGAGCGCGAAGATCGCCAGCAGGATGACCAGCAGGATCAACGGCGAGAGGTCGAGAAAGCGCCTGCACCAAATGTTCTGTTGGCGGGTCATGAGGGTTCTCTCATCGGATGTGCCAATCTTCGACCGGTTCGCGCAGGCCTGATTTGACGCTGCGCAGGATTGCATCATTGACGGCGACGGCGCGCAGGGCGTCGTCGAGCGGCATCACGAAAGGGGTTTCGTCGCGAACCGCGGAAATGAAATGGTGGACCTCCTCGAAGAGATCCCCGGTGATGCGGCCATTGACGGTCGGCCAGTGCAAGGCGTCGGGCTGCGACCACTGTCCATGCGATAGGATACGTAGACCGTGGTCGCGCACGTCGAGGTCGATCATGCCTTCGGTGCCGATGATTTCGGTGCGCGCCCAGATGCCGGTCGGAACGGTCGGTGGCAGCGTCCAGCCGAAGTAGAGCTGTCCGCTCATTCCGTTCGACAGCTCGACGGTGGAGAAGATCGCGTCTTCGGAGCGAACTCCGAGCGAAGGCATGAGCTTGGCGACCGATCGGGAGTAGACGGCGATGATGTCTGAACCTGAGATCCATTGCAGCGCATCCACGTCGTGCACGCCGAGGTAGAAGCAGACGCTCGAGTTTCCGTTCATGCGAAGACCGACTTCGCGATTGGTGAAACGGCCGCTGCTGCCGTGGATCGGCTCGCCGATCCGCCCGGATTTCACCGCTGCCGCGGCTTCGCAATAGCGCGGGTCGAACCGCAGGATGTGGCCGACCAACAGACGCGCGCCGTTTCTCTCCGCCGCTTTCGCAATCGCCTTGGCAGCGGAAAGATCATGAGCCATCGGTTTTTCGAGCAGCACCGGCTTGCCGGCATCGAGCAGAGTGCGGCAGACGTCTTCATGCAGCGTATCGGGTGCCGCCACTATGTAGGCGTCGGCGGCATTGGCAGTCAGCGCGGCGGCGGCATCGGTGAAATGCCGGACGCCGAAATCGGACGCGGCCTTGCTTCCCGAGGCAGCGTTCGGATCAACGAATGCCGATAGTTCCGCGACAGGGCTCTCGGCAACCACCTGCGCATGCAGGAGACCCATGTAGCCGGCACCGACGATGGCGATCTTCAATTTGCTCAAAGGGTCCTCCTTACAGGCATGGTGCAAGGTTGGATGCTGGCCGGGGTGCGCAGGCTGGTGGTGTGATCGTGCGATCACCGAAGGCCAGCGTCATCACATCTTCTTCCGTCGCCCCACGCGCCAGCGTGCCGACAGAGTGGCCTTCGCGCATGACGACGATGCGGTCGGCAACGCCGAGGACCTCGGGCAACTCGCTCGACACCATGAGGATCGCCGCGCCCTCGGCCTTCAATCTTGCGATCAGGTGATGGAGTTCGGACTTTGCGCCGACGTCGACGCCGCGTGTCGGCTCGTCGAGCAGGATGATCTTCGGCTTGGTGGCAAGCCATTTGCCGATGACGACCTTCTGCTGATTGCCGCCCGAGAGTTCGATGGCCATCTTGTCGGGCTGGGCCGGCCGCACGCCGAGTGAGCCGATGAGATCGCGCGCGAGAGCCAGGATGTGGCGAGGTCTCAGCAGGCCGAAGTGACTGTTGTCGCGAATCCAGGCGAGGGACAGGTTATCCCTGATCGACATCGTGCCGACAAAGCCTTCCAGATGCCGGTCTTCCGGTATGTAGACGATGCCGGCGCGATTGGCGGTCTTGGTGTCGCCGCTGGTCTGCTGCCCGCCGAAAATTCTGAGGGTGCCGCCATGCATGGGATCGAGGCCGGCAATCAGCCTGAGCACTTCGGAGCGGCCGCTGCCCATCAGGCCGGCGAGCGCGACGATTTCGCCCCTGCACACGCTGAGCGTCGCAGACTTCAAGAGCTTGCCATCGGAGATGTTGCTGATCTCGATCGCGGTCTCGCCGACTTGCGCTTTGAGATAGGGGAAGATGTCGCCGACATCGCGCCCGACCATCATGGAGACGATCTCGGCCTCGCTGGTCTGGCTGGTCTGGCGCTCGCCGATGAAGCGCCCGTCACGCAGAACGACGACGCGGTCGCACTGGCTGAAGATCTCTTCCATCTTGTGCGAGATGTAGAGGATGCCGGCGCCGCGAGCTCTCAGCCTGTCGATCAGGTCATAGAGCTGGTCGCGCTCGCGGTTGGAGAGCGCGCTGGTCGGCTCGTCCATGATGAAGAACCAGGCATCGGACAGAACGGCACGGGCGATTTCCACCATCTGCCGGTGCCCGACGGAAAGCGTTCGCAGTTCCGCGCCAATGTCGATATCGAGCGACAGCTCGTCCATGATGGCTTTCGCATCGCGCCGCATCCGGGCCCGGTCGAGAAATCCCAGGCGGGTGTGCGGTTCGCGGCCGATGAAGAGATTCTCCGCCACGGTCAGGTCCGGCGAAAGGCTGAAATGCTGATGGATGACGCTGATGCCCTTGGCGGCGCTGGGGGAGTGGAACTGGACGGCGTTGCCGTCGATGACGATCTCACCCTCGTCCGGGCGATGTAGACCGGAAATGCACTTCACCAGCGTCGATTTCCCGGCCCCGTTCTCGCCGGCAAGTCCCACCACCTCGCCGGCCGAGACGGCAAAGCTGACACCGTCGAGTGCCTTGACGCCCGGAAAAGACTTGCCAAGCCCGCGCAAGGCGATGCTGTGTTTGCCGACCGATGTTGCGGCGGTGTTGCGGGGCGACGGGGTGGACTTGCGGCCACCGGTCTTGAACAAGGCGGCGACACTCTCCGGCTGGCTGGTGAGAACGGCCACCAGAATGAGGCTCGCGGTGACGAAATAGATCAGGATCTGCGGCACCTGCAGGAACGACAGGCCGGTGTTGATGACGCCCAGCAGCAGCGCCCCGATCGCCGTTCCCCAGATCGAGCCCTGGCCGCCGGAGAGTTTCGTGCCGCCGATGATCGCGGCTGTGATGGCTGTAAATTCAAGGCCGGTGCCGGCAAGCGGCTGTGCCGAACCAAGGCGGCCGATGGTGAGGATCGCGCCGAGCCCGGCTGTCGCACCGGCAATCAGGTAGACGGAGATGCGCACGAGGTCGACGGGAACCAGAGAGGCCCGCGCCGCCCCCGCATTGCCGCCGATCGCATAGATCCAACGCCCGTATACCGTTCGATTGAGCACGAACCACCAGAGGCTCAGGCAGATGGCGGCGATGATGACGGAGACCGGCAGCAGGCCGATTGTCTCGCGTCCGGCGAAAAGCAGGACCGGATCGGCGACCGCGATGCTGGATGCGCCGGAGAGACTGAGCGCCAGGCCGCGCGCGAACGCCATGGTGGCGAGCGTTGCGATGAAAGGGGAGATGCCGGCAAAGCCGATCAGCGCTCCATTGAGCAGACCTATCGCGGCACCGCCACCGATCGCGGCGAGAAGGCTCAGGCTCGCCGAGCCGGTTGCCGTATAGGCAAGACCCGCGGCGATGCCGGAACAGGCGAGGTTGCTGCCGACGGAAATATCGATGCCGCGCGCGATGATCACGGCCGTCATGGCAAAGGAGATGAGGGCGATGACCGCACTCTGCTGCGCGATGCTGACAAGGTTGCCGGTCGACAGAAAGCGCGGATCGATCCAGCCGAAGACGGCGATGGCGACCAGCAGCACCGCGATGAGAACCGGTTCGTTGCGCCGTAGTAACGGAGAGGTCCAGGACTGGAACATGGGTCGGTCCTCTTATCGAGCATCATGCGCGGTCACCACGGAAGCGGCGACGGCGATCGTCAGGAAAAGGGGACGCCGGATGATACGTCATCCGGCGCTTGAGCCGCTTTAGGCTGTTACTTTGCCAGGGTCATGGCGGTCGCCGGAACCTTGGGACCGAGTTGCTCGGTATAGTTCTTGGCTTCCACCGCCTCCTTGTCGGTGTTGATGTATTCGAAGGTGAGGCCATCCGCCTTGAGCTTCGCCGCCGTCGCATCCGAGGTCACGAAATAGGTCGGCATGTAGAGATCCTGCGGCAGCTTTTCGCCGTTGGCCAGGCGAGCGGCAACGGCGATGTTCCAGTAGCCGACACGATAGGCGCCGGTCAGCACGTCCATCACCATCTTGCCGTCGTCGATCAGCGGCTTCATCTCGGCGTCGCCGTCATAGCCGCCGTAGAGCAGCTGGGTTCCCATCGAACTGGCAACGGAATCGGCTGCCAGGCAAAGGCTGTCGGAGATGCAGCCGATGGCCTTCAGGTCCGGATAGGTGGTGAGCCATGTCTGGGCGGCATTCGTTGCCTTGGCTGCGTCCCAGCCGGTCGGCTCGATGCCGACGACCTTGATGTCCGGAAACTCCTTTTTCAGGGTTTCGACAAAGCCTTTTTCGCGCGTGTCGGACACGAAGTTGCCACGCGAACCGACGAGCAGGGCGACTTCGCCCTTGCCGCCAAGCGACTTGCCGAGCGCGCGGGCAACCATCGACATGTTGTCGTAGTCCGGATAGAGCGTCGAATAGTTCGAGCCTGCCTCGACCTTGTTGCCCATGGTGATCACCGGAATGCCGGCGGCAGTGGCTTTCTGGATCACCGGAATGACCGCGTTCTTGTCGATCGGATCGATCAGGATCGCGCTGACGCCCTGATTGATGAAATTCTCGATGATGCTGACCTGTTTTTCCAGGCTACCCTCGGCGCTCTGCCAGGTGGATTTCACCCCATAGTCGGCGGCAGCCACGTCGCCGGCTTCCTTCATGCGGACAAAGAAGGAGTTCTGCAAGTCGATTGCCGCAAGTCCAAGAACCTTTTCCGCGGCAAGCGAGGGCGTTGCGATGGCGAGTGCAAGCAGAGCAATGGATGCTTTCAGGGAAATGCGCATGTTTCAGTTCTCCTCTTGTTGCGACAGGACGATTCTTCGCCTCTTTTTCATGTCCCGCACGACGACCGTCCCAGCGACAGGCATTCCGGCGGTATTCCGCGGCACTCGTGCCGTATCCATGTCGGGCCGCGTCTTGCGTGGACCGGCCTTTCTCGACCTCAGCCGTTCAGGCCTTCGACACCGGCGCCGCAGACAAGCCCGGCGATGCGGGCGCCGCGCGGTGGCTTGAAAGCTCCGCTCATCAACGCGGCCAGCGATGCCGCGCCGCTGAGGTCGGCGGCGATGCCGAATTCGAACCAGAGCAATTCAGCGGCTTTCTGCATGTCCGCATCCTCGACAAGGACGATGTCGTCGACGTGCTTGGCGACGATCTCGTAGATACTTTCGTCCGTGCGGCCGCAGGCCATGGTCGCCACCTTCGTCGTTATCTCGGGCAAGCGAACGACACGGCCGGCAGTCAGGGAGGCGTGAAGGGTCGGTGAACCGGTCGGCTCGACACCAACGATCCTGGCGTCGGGTTTGACGTGCTTCAGGACTTCGGACATGCCACTGATGAGGCCGCCTCCGCCGATCGCGACGATGTAGATGTCGGCATCGGGAATCTGGTCGACCATCTCCAGCGCCACGGTTCCCTGGCCGGACACGATCTGCGCATCGGCGAAGGGATGCATGTAGAAGGCGCCGCGCGCTTTTGCCTCGGCCAATGCAGCCTCATGCGCTTCATCCCAGACCTTGCCTTCGAAGCGAACGTCAGCGCCCCATTTGCGCAGCTTTTCCGCCTTCAGCGGGCTTGCATTGTTCGGCAGGTAGATGGTGGCGGGAGCGCCGGCCCGGGCAGCCACATAGGCGGTGGCCAGGCCGTGATTGCCGCCGGATGCGGCGACCAGTCCGTTTTCGATCCGGCCCGGCTCGAGCGTTTTCACCCGGTTCGTGGCGCCCCGGATCTTGAAGGAGCCGCTCACCTGGAGGCATTCGAGTTTCAAATAGACATCATTTTGGAGGTTCGCGCCCGTGGCATGGTCGAGCTTGACGACCGGGGTGCGCCGTATGAAGGGGGCAATGCGCCGGGCAGCCGCCATGATGTCTTCATGGCTCATCGGTCAGTGCCTCCGGATATTCGTTGGCCAGCACGAAACAGCAATTCCCCGGGCGCACGCGGCCGGGTTGACGCTTGGCGAAAACGATGCCGTCGATGGGGTGAAGGAGATCGATGGGCGCGCGCGACAGCGTGTGGAGGAAGTGAATGCGTCCGGCAAGGTCGCCTTTGCTGACGGCACTGCCGAGGGGGCTCAAGGGTTCGAAGACACCGTCCTCCTCGGAAAGCAGATAGCCTTCGCTTCCGGGCACCTTGAGCACGCGTGCGTTGGCGCCAGGGGCAATGTCAGGCGCGCCCTTCAGGACGCCTGCATGTTTCAGCACATTGCGGATGCCCCTGCGGCAGATGGCCAACGCATCCGGACTGACAAGGCCGCCGCCGGCCATCTCGCTGCCGATGACGATCAGCCCCTGGTGATTGGCGGACGCGGTCGAGGTCCGGGTTTCACCGAGATTGTCGACCATGACAACGGTCGGCGCCCCGAAGGCGAGCGTCGCCTTGATGTTCTTGCGATGCCCCTGCGCGGTCGGGGAGGGCTCGATGATCGCGCTCGGCAGGATCATCAGGGACGAACCGCCGGAGTGGAGATCCAGGAAATAGTCGGCCTTCGGAAACAGGATGTCATGCACATAGGCCGCTATCTGGCTTGTCAGCGTGCCGTTGAAATCGCCTGGAAAACTGCGGTTGAAATTCAACCCGTCGACCGGGGAGGTGCGGGTGCCGGCCTCGACGGCCCGAATGTTGATGGCCGGAATCGCGATGATGCGACCGGCTATATCCCGTGGATCGATCTCGCGCAGAAGCTCGCCGAGCGCGATCGGCCCCTCATATTCGTCGCCGTGGTTGCCACCCTCGATCAGGACCGTCGGACCGTCTCCGTTCTTGATGACGGCCAGCGGAACGCGGACCGTGCCCCAGGCATCGTCGTGCGGCGATTGGGGCACATGGAAGAAGCCGATCTGCTTGCCCTCGCGATCGAAATCGACCGACGTGTAAACACTGTTGTTCCGGGGCGTGATGGTCGCGCGGACAGTGTTTGCTGGTCTCTGGACGGTCATCGGCTCGGCCTCGAAATTCATTGTCCCCGTCATCATGTCAGTTTTATATATGGTGCCAAGTTTGGATATAAAACCAATGGCAATTCCGATTTCTTGTCTCTATCGTGCGTGGACCACCGGGGATTCTTCGAATGGCAGATGACGCAAAAGAGAGTGGCAAACCGACCTATTCGGCCCCGGCGCTGACGAAGGGTCTGGATGTCCTGGAGCTGCTGGCGGAGGCGCGAGCGCCCTTGACGATGAAGGAGATCGCGGAAGGCCTCGGTCGTTCGAAGAATGAGATTTTCCGGATGCTGATCGCGCTCCAGGAGCGTCAATATATCGAGCGCAACGCCGAGACCGACGCCTATTCGTTGACCGACAAGCTTTTCAAGCTGGGGCTGCACACGCCGAGCGCTCAGGATCTCATGTCCGCCGCAATGCCCGAGCTGACGCGGATTGCCGGGGACTCAAATCAGTCGCCGCACCTGGTCGTCTTCAATCATGGCTTGACTGTCGTGACCGCGGCCGTTCCCGGCGGCGAGGACATGGCGTTCACGCTGCGCCTCGGCTACGGCCGCCTGGCCACCGACGCGACCTCCGGCCATGTGATCCTTGCCTTCCAGCCGCCAAAGGTCGCGACGCGGATGATCGACGAATGTGCGGCACATTCGCCGGCGCCGCTGGATCGAGAGGCGCTGGAAAAGCAGCTTCGTACCATCCGCGCGGACGGTTACTGGATGCGCGAGAGCCGTGATTTCGTCGGCATCACCGATATCTGCTGTCCGGTCATCGGACCGGACGGCAGCGCCGTCGCCTCCATTATCGTCGCCTATATCAATCGCCATACGCGTGAAAGCCGCCATGCCTTTACTCTGGAGGTCCTGCGTGCTGCCTGCGATCGCATCTCCATGAAGCTGTCACCGCGGGTTCGCTGAGGGGCCGTGGTGCGCTGACGGCGCGGACGAGGCACCGCCCGCGGGACGTTTGCACCGGATTGATAATACCAGTATGGGTCCAGTCAGGAATGTTTTGATCCTGGGTGCTTCTCGCGCGGGAGGAAGAGCAATGACAACCGTGAACCTGATCGGGCTTGTCAGTCGGGAGATGGAAGCGACAGCCTCCGATGTGCCGCTTTACCGACGGTTGAAATCGGCGATCGAGGCAGCGATCCGTTCCAACGCTTTGAAGGCCGGCGCGGTTCTGCCGGGCGAGCGGGTTCTGGCGGAAGCCCTGTCGATCTCGCGTGTCACTGTGAGAAAAGCTCTGGCGTTGCTCGAAGAGGAAGGGCAGCTCAATCGCCGGCATGGTTCCAAAACCGAGATCGGGTCGCGGGTCGAAAAATCGCTTTCGACGCTGACGAGCTTTTCGGAGGACATTCTGGCGCGCGGCCTGAAGCCTGGATGCCTATGGCTTTCCAAACAGATAAGCCGTCCATCGCCAGCCGAAATGATGGCTTTGGGTATTGCCGCAAACACCAATGTAATCCGCATGCGCCGCGTGCGGACGGCCGATGGCGCGCCGATCGCCGTCGAGGTCTCGGCCGTGCCGGTTCGCTTCCTTCCTTCGCCCGAGATGGTTCAGGACTCCCTCTATGAAGCGCTAGATGCACGCGGCTTCCTGCCTCAGAGGGCAATCCAGCGCATGCGCTCGCGCGGCGCATCGCTGGAGGATGCAAGACACCTTCATTGCGAGATGGGCGCACCGCTGCTGATGACCGAGCGCCGCTGCTTTCTCGCCGACGGACAGATCGTGGAATACTGCGAGACACGCTACAAGGGAGACGTCTACGACTTCGTCTTCGAGCTGCAAAGATAATACCAGTTATGAACTGGTTGTAATCTGGTATTTTCCATTTATCGTGATGGCGACAGGGGAGTGCCGACGTGCAGCGGGAAGACATCGCCAACAGTCTCATCGTGTCCTGCCAGCCGGTTCCCGGCGGCCCGATGGACAGTGCGCAATTCGTGACGGGCTTTGCCAGGGCCGCTCTTGAAGCCGGAGCCAAGGCCCTGCGCATCGAATCCGTGCCCTATGTCGCGGCCGCCCGCCTGGCCGTCCGCGAGCCGATCATCGGTATCGTCAAGCGCGATCTGACCGACAGCCCCGTGCGCATCACGCCCTATCTGGCCGATGTCGAGGCGCTGGCCGAGGCGGGCGCCGATATCATCGCTTTCGATGCGACGGACCGTGTCCGTCCCGTTCCTGTCGAAGCGCTTGTGAAAGCCGTCAAGGCCAGGAACAAGCTGACCATGGCCGATTGCTCTTGCCTTGACGATGCGCGCCGGGCCCTTGCCGCGGGTGTCGATTTCGTCGGCACGACGCTTTCCGGCTATGTCGGCGGGCCGGAGCCGGAGGATCCGGACATTGCCCTCATCGCTCAAATGCGAACCCTGAGCCCCTACGTCATCGCCGAAGGGCGTATCCGGTCGCCGGAGCAGGCGGCCGCCGCCGCGCGCGCCGGCGCCTGTGCCGTGGTTGTCGGATCGGCGATCACCCGTACCGAGCACGTCACCTCGTGGTTCCACCAGGCGATTTCCGGGGCCTATGCGGCAAGGGGCACGCAAACCGTGCTTGGCCCAACCGTGCTGGGCATCGACATCGGGGGAACCAAGACCATGGCCGCGCTGGTCAGCGGCGGCAAGGTGGTCGAGGACATGATCGTGCCTACCGCGCGAGAGGCTGGACCCGACGCCTGGCTGGCATCCCTTGCGCAAAGCACGTCGGCCTGGTCAAGCCGCTTCAGTCGTATCGGTATTGCGGTGACGGGGCTGGTGCACGATGGACGCTGGTCGGCGTTGAATCCGGCGACGCTTGGCATTCCCGACGGCTACCCGCTGGTCGAAAGGGCATCCGCTGTTTTCGGCAAGCCCGTCTGTGCGTTCAACGATGCCCAGGCAGCCGCCTGGGGCGAATACAAATTCGGCGCCGGGCAAGGTCGCGACATCGTCTTTCTGACCATCTCGACCGGAATTGGCGGCGGCATCGTTTGCAACGGCCGATTGCTGTCCGGTCTTGCCGGTCACTTCGGTCTGATCCGTGGTTTGTCTGAAGACCAGGCCCCGCTCGAAGACAGCACCTCCGGCCGCTGGATCGCTTCGCAGGCCCTCAAGGCCGGCTTCAAGGCCGATGCCGCCGATGTGTTCGGGCTTGCGCTGAAGGGCGAGGCCTGGGCCGACGCCATCGTCTCGCGGAGCGCCTCGCGGGTCGCGACGCTGTGCCGGGACATTCAGATGATGTTCGATCCGAAATCGATCGTCATCGGCGGCAGCATCGGTCTTGCCGATGGCTATCTCGACCGGGTGCGCGCGCATCTGGGCGAGGTTCCACCGCGCCTTTCCTCCAATCTCGTTGCGGCGAAGCTCGCGGGCCACGCCGGCGTCATCGGTGTTGCCGATCTTGCCGAATGGGCAAAGTAGCGGCGCCGCCGGTCATGCCATGCAAAAATCATCAAAAAAGAAGGGAACGATCATGAAATTGAGCAGGACGTCTTTTGCGCTTATGGCCACCCTCCTCGCGGGGACAGCTTTGCCGACCTTTGCCAACGCAACCGTGACCGTGCTCGGCTGGCCTGGCGGGTCCGAGGAAACCGCACTGCGGGCAACCGTGGAAACCTATAACAAGCAGGCAAGCGATGCCGACAAGGTGGAGCTGCTGTTCTTCAACCGCGAAGGCTTTTACGACAAGCTGCAGGCCGACATGGCGGCCGGATCCAACGCCTTCGACGTGAATCTCGTCGCCACCTACTCGCTCGGTCGCTACGCGCCCTATATGGAGCCGGTCGATCTTGGCGCGGATGCGGCCAAGGTTTTCGGCGAATCCGTTCTCAAGACGATGCAGTTCGACGGCAAGCAATACGGCGTGCCGACCGACCTTTCGCTGCACTTCATGTACTACCGCAAGGATCTCGTCGACGCCTTGAGCAGGGATGACGCCGCCAAGAAGACCTATGGTGAAATCGCCCAGAAATATCTCGGCAAGCCGCTGCAGCCGAAGGACCCGGACAGCTGGACCTGGGACGACTGGGCGGCCACCGCCCTCTATTTCACCAAGCAGGTGAACCCCGACAGCCCGGTGCGCTACGGCACGGTCCTGCAGATGAAGAACCTGCTGTTCAACATGATGGTCTTCCAGTCCCTGCCGCGCTCCTACGGCGGCGACTGGATGGACAAGAACGGCAATGTCACGGTGGATTCCGATGCCTACAAGACCGGCCTCGAGCTCTACAAGAAACTCTATGATGCCGGGTCATCGCCCAAGGATTCGCTGAGCTACGAATATGCGGAAACCAACGCGGCCTTCGCATCCGGTCAGGCCGCGACGGCACTGCAGTGGAATGCCGCGGCGGCGGATCTGACCAGCACCGAAAAATCTCCGGCGGTCGCCGAGGTGACCGGGATCGTCGCGCCGCCGGCAGGTCCCGACGGACGCGCCGATCATATCCACGGCCTTGGTTTGGGCCTCAACAAGAACGCCAAGAACAAGGAAGGCGCCGTCAAGTTCCTGAAGTGGCTCGCCACCGAGGATGCGGCCTTGCTCTATGCGCGCAGCGGCGGTTCGCCGGCATTGTCTCCCGATGTCGTCGCCAAGGTTGCGAAGGAACGTCCCGATCTCGTCAAGCTCGGCGAATTCGCCAGCAAGTACGGCTATGTCATGACCGGTGCGACGTCCGCGAGTGCGCTCCCGGTCTATGAGCTGCAGGCAAAGGAGTTTACCGGCTACTGGTCCGGCCAGCAGAGCCTCGAGGATGCGCTCGCCCACACCAAGGCGGGCATGCAGGACCTTCTCAAGAAATGAACCATTTGCCGGACGCCGGGTCGAGCTCGGCGTCCGGCGCGTTTGGCGGATCGACATGGCCCTTGTGACACGTGCCGAAGGCAGGATGTATCTGACGCCGCTGGTCGGCTTCCTGCTGCTGTTCCTCGGCTTTCCGGCGATCGTCAATCTGATTTATTCCATTTCGGCCGTCACATTCGAGACGCTGCGCAGTCCGGTGTTGAGCGGTTTCAGCAACTATGTCGCGGTGTTGAACGACCGCGAATTCTGGAGCTCGGCCTGGTTCTCTCTGCGCTTCGGTATTCTTACCGCATCAGCGGAATGTCTGATCGGTCTTTTCCTTGCCATCTTCCTGGCACCGCTTCTGAGCAAGCGACCAGTCCTGATGGCGCCGTTGATGCTGCCGCTGATGGTCGCGCCGGCCATGGTCGGTCTCATGTACCGGCTGGTGCTGCATGAATTTGCGGGCCCCGTCCCCTACTATCTCTTCGAATGGTTCGGTGACAGCCCGGCCTTCCTCGACATCAACAATGCCTTCCGCACCCTTGTCGTCGTGGAGACGCTGCAATGGACGCCTTTCGCCTTCCTGCTCTTCTACATGGCCTATTCGGCCATACCGCTCGACGTGCGCGAAGCCTCCTCGCTCGATGGCGCATCACCGTTTGAGATCGTCCGGTGGATCGACCTGCCATTGATGAAGCCGACGCTGGTCATCGCGTTTTTCATCCGTTTCATCGACGGTTTCCGGGTGTTCGACAATGTCTATGCATTGACCGGCAGTGGTGCAGGAGGTTCAACGACGTCCTTGTCGATCTACATCTACCAAGCCTTCTTCAAGGAAGGGGCTATTGGCAAGGCGGTCGCCGCCTCGGTTGTCCTGTTCATGGCGTCGTTCATCGTTCTCCACTGCCTTAACCGGCTTGCCGGCCGCAGGAAGCGTTGACGATGGCCGGGGCACTGCGCTGGATCGTTTTTGCCATCGCCGTGCTGGCGATGAATTTCCCCATTATCGTGACGCTGATCACATCGCTCAAAAGCCAGCGCGAGCTTTCGACGAACCCCGGTTTGTGGATCAGCCAGCCGACGCTCGACAACTATCTGGAGGTCCTGACGCAGACCAGCCGCTTCAACATCTATGCCTATCTGCTGAACAGCACCGTGGCGGCGCTGATCGGAACCGGCCTTGCGATCGTGCTCGCGTTCCCGGCTGCCTATGCGATCGCGCGCAGCGAGGCGGGAAAGCGCTTGGTCCTGCCGATCGTCATCAATCTTCGCGCCGTGCCGCTGATCATCTTCGCGATCCCGCTTTACATGATGTACCAGTGGCTGGGCCTGCTCGATACGCGGATCGGGCTCGGGCTCATCCTGACCATCGTCAACGCGCCGCTTGCACTCGTCATCCTGGTAAACGCGATTTCAGATGTACCAGTCGAACTCGACGAGGCGGCGAAAGTCGATGGCGCAAGTTCCTTGCAGGTGATGATGATGATCGTCCGGCCCGTCATCCGACCGGCGCTCGTCACAACCTTCATCTTCGGCTTCATCACCGCCTGGAACGAATTCCTCTTCGGCCTCATGCTGACAACCAGTCGTGCCGTGCCGATGACGGTCGGCGCATCCTTCTTCTTCGCCGCGAGCGGCGGTGGCGTAAAATGGGGAACCGCTTCCGCCGTCATGATGCTGGGCGCCTTGCCGCCGGCATTGCTGGGTCTTGTGATGTATCGGCAGATATCGGGATCCATGACCGCTGGGGCGGTCAAGGGCTAAAGCAAGAAGAAGTTCGTCTTTCCGACAAATTGGACAACCCAATCCGACAGCGCCAGCGCGCTTGTCAGGCCAGGTGGCTCGATTCCGAAAAGACGGATCAGCCGTCCGGACGGATCTGCCAGAATGGCGAAATCGCCGAACTGCAACCCGTTCGTTTTAGGCCGCAGCCCGCGATGGCTCGGCTCCAGTTCCCCGTCTCTCAGCCCCGGCCAATAAATGGCGCGTAAAATGGTGTGGCCCCGGGCCGGCCGAGGAAAGAAGAAATGGTGCAGCTTGCTGAGGGCGAAATCGCGATGGCGCAGACGCAACGCAGTCTGGTTAGGTCCAGCCTAAGCCGAACTACTGAAAATCATAATTTGTGCAGCGCACCCAACGTGCTTTGCTCCGCCATCGGCTGAAAGAAAACAAGAAAAGAACGTCAGGCGACAGGCTTCGGCGATGCCTCCGGAGCGGGTTTCGTTCGGGCCGGGATAACGCTCGACTTCAGAAAACAGGGGAACGTGATGACGACAATAATCTCGAAGTTTCGCCGGGCCGCGCTGGTGGCCGGCATTGCGCTCAGCGCCATATCGGTGAGCCTCCACGCCGAAGCTGGCAGCTTGAAACTGGGCATGACGACCTGGGTGGGGTACGGACCGCTCTTCCTTGCCCGTGACATGGGCTACTTCAAGGAAGGTGGGCTCGATGTCTCGCTTGAAATCATCGAGGAAGCATCGCTGTATATGGCGGCTGTTGCCGCCGGCGAGCTCGACGGCAGCGCATCGACCGTCGACGAGATCATGAAGTATCGTTCGAAGGATGTTTGCTTCAAGTCGGTCTATGCGCTGGATGACAGCCATGGCGGCGATGGCGTGCTCGCGCCCAGCGGGGTCAAGAGCATCGCCGACCTCAAAGGCATGGACGTAGCGCTGAACGAGGGTTCAGTGTCGCAGTTCTGGTTCAATATCCTGCTCAAGCAGGCCGGTCTCACCCAGGCCGATGTGAAGATCACCAACATGACGGCAGACGATGCCGCTGCCGCCTTCATGGCCGACCGCATTCCCGTTGCCGTCACCTGGGAACCGCATCTGACGCTGGCCAAGAAGGAAAACAAGGGACAGGTGCTGATCGACTCCTCCAGGACACCCGGCTTGATCGTCGATGTGGTGGCGCTCAACTGCGACTACATCACGAAGAACCCCGGAGATGTCGAGGCGCTGGTGAAGGGCCTCTACAAGGCCAACGAGTTCATCAAGGAGAATCCTGAGAAGGCGTATGAGGTGATGGCCAAAGGCGTCGGCGGCTGGCTGAAGGATCCGAAGGACTTCGCTTCCTCGGCCGCTGGCGTGAACTTCTACGGTAAGCAGCGCAATGCCGAATTCTTCGCCGGTGGCGAGACTGGCGAAGCCGGCAAGCTGATCAAGCTGGGCGGCGATATCTGGGGCGGCTTCGGCAAGCTCAAAATGGACGTCAAGTATGACGACCTCGTCGATACGTCCTTCCTTGGGAAGTAGCTTGGCCTTGGAAAGTAGCTTGGCCTTGGAAGTAGCTTGGCCTTGCAAAGTAGCTTGGCCTGCGAAGTAATTTGACCTTGCAAAGTGATTTGGCTGAACCGGAGGCGGACCTCGCGCCTCCGGTCCAAGCGGCCCAAAAGGGTATCCCGTGACACTAGCACCGAACACGAGCTCTCTGGTCAGCAATGGCGTGACCGCGAGAGTTGAAGAAGGTCAGGCCGGTCGATCCGTCCTGAAAGTCATCGCCACACCGTTTCGGGCTGTGCCGCGCTCTCTCTCCATTACGCTCGGCTTCATGGTCTGGATCGCCGTCATCGGCGGCTGGTTCGCGCTGACCTATTCCGGAGCGGTCAAGGAAATGTTCCTGCCTCGCCCCGAATCCGTGTTGTCCACCACCATCAGCATGGCGCTTGACGGGTCGTTGTGGGAGCATGTTTTCGCCAGCGTCCAGGTGGTGTTGATCGGCTTCGTCCTTTCGAGCATCGTTGCGGTGCCGCTTGGATTGACGATGGGCACCTATCGCATCGTCCAGGCCGTTCTCGAACCGTTGGTCAATTTCATACGCTATCTGCCGGTGACGTCCTTCGTGCCGCTTTTCATCCTGTGGATCGGCATCGGCATCGAGCAGCGCGTTGCCGTCATCGTCTTCGGCGTCTTCTTCCAGCAGCTCGTCATGATCGCCGACAGCGCTCGCAGCGTCCAGCGCGACCTTGTCAACGCAGCCTATACGCTCGGCACGAAACGAGGCGACACGGTCTTCCACATCGTCTTTCCGGCCACGCTTCCGAGCGTGCTGGATGTGCTGCGCGTCACCATGGGCTGGGCCTGGACCTATCTCGTCGTGGCCGAACTCGTCGCCGCCCGCAGCGGACTTGGCTACATCTCGCTCAAAGCCATGCGCGGCTTTCAGGTCGACGTGATCTTCATGGCCATCGCCATGATCGGCATCCTTGGTCTTTGCACCGACCAATTGTTCCGGGGCATCCGCCGCCTCGTCGCTCCCTGGGCCAATTGAGGAACACGCACACATGGACGCCCTGAATCTTACGACGAAACCAAAGAGTTCCGACATAGGCATCGACAATGTGGTCCTGCGCTACGGCAAGGGTGACAATGCGGTGCTGGCGCTGGATGGCATTTCCTTTCACGTCGTGCCCAACGAATTCTGTGTGATCGTCGGCCCATCCGGCTGCGGCAAGTCGAGCCTGCTTTATCTCGTCGCCGGTCTTGAGGAGCGGACCGGCGGCATGATCGTAGTCGGCGGCAAGCCTGTTACCGAGCCGGGCCCGGATCGCGGCATGGTGTTTCAGGCATATACGCTGTTTCCCTGGCTTACGGTGGCGCAGAACGTCGAATATGGCCCGAAGCGGAAGGGCATTGCGCCGGCCGAGCGCAGGGTCATTGTCGAGCATTTTCTCCACGAGGTCGGTCTGGCAAAGTTCGCCAACCATTACCCGTCTCAGCTGTCGGGCGGCATGAAGCAGCGCGTTGCGATTGCGCGCGCGCTCGCCAATGATCCGGACGTGCTGCTGATGGATGAGCCTTTTGGAGCGCTCGACAGCCAAACCCGTCACAGCATGCAGAAGCTTTTGCTGAGGATCTGGGATCATTCCAAGAAGACGGTCCTGTTCGTTACCCATGACATCGACGAAGCGATCCTGCTGGCGGACAGGGTGCTCGTCATGTCCGGCCGGCCCGGTCAGATCAAGAAGGAAATCCGCGTAGGCCTCCCGCGTCCACGCAGCATGGATCTGGTCATGGAGCCGAACTTCATCGCCATGAAGCGGGAGATCCTCGAGCTCCTGAAGAACGACGAAGACGACGAGCACTAATGCATGTCGCTCAAAAGTGACCTCGGTTTTGGGCAGACGACATGCATGAAACAGACATCGGCAGTCTTCGGTGTGGATGATGAAACGGGCAAGGCATGAGCATCGAGGCGGCGGAATTTGACTATATCGTCATTGGCGCGGGCTCGGCCGGCTGTGTCTTGGCAAACAGGCTGAGCGCAGACCCGGCAGTTCGTGTCTGCCTGATCGAGGCGGGCGGCAGCGACGACCGCACCAGGGTGCGCGTGCCGGCCGGCATTCTCTCGCTCTACGGCAATCCGAACTTCGACTACGGCTACAAGGGCGTGCCGCAGCCGCTGCTCAACAACCGCCGCATACCGGTCAACCGGGGCAAGGTTCTTGGCGGGTCGAGTTCGATCAACTCGATGGTCTATATTCGTGGCGCCGCGCAGGACTACGATGAATGGGCAGCGCTTGGCTGTGCCGGGTGGTCCTATGCCGATGTCCTGCCCGTCTTCAAGAAATTGGAGCGGAACTGCCTGTTGCAGAGCCCCGCCTATCACGGATTCGACGGCGAATTGCTGGTCGACAATCCGCGCGATCCCAACGTGGTATCCAGCCTGTGGGTTGAGGCGGGCAGAGGCGTAGGCCTGCCCGAGAACCGCGACTTCAATGCCGGTGGCCAACTCGGCCTCGGCATCTACAACGTCACCCAGAACAGAGGCGAGCGCTTCTCGGCCTACAGCGCCTTTGTCCGGCCGATTCTCGGCCGCTCGAATCTACGGATATTGTCAGGCGTCGAGGTTCTTGATCTGGCGATTGAACGCGAGCGCGTCACCGGCGTCAACGTGATCAGGGAAGGCGCAACCCAACGGTTGGGGTGCCGAGCGGAGGTCGTCCTCAGCGCGGGTGCGATCGGATCGCCGCGCATTCTGCTTGCTTCCGGCGTCGGCCCGGCCGGGGAGCTGAAAGCAGCGGGGATTGAACCGGTCGCGAACCTGCCAGGCGTCGGTAAGAACTTGCGCGACCATGTCGATGGCATGATCACGGTGCGATCGAACAGCCGCAAGACGCTCGGCCTTTCACTTGCCAATCTTCCGGCGATGCTGGCGGCGCCGTTCCAGTATTTCGCCCGGCGCAAAGGCATGCTGACGACCAACTATGTCGAAGCCGGCGGCTTTGCCAGGACGAAGTATGCCGGGAGCATACCCGACATTCAGTTCCACTTCGTGCCGGGCTATCGCAGCCATCGCGGTCGGCTCGTCGAATATGGCCACGGCTATGCCGTGCACACCTGTGTGTTGAGACCCGGGAGCGTCGGCGAAATCACGCTTCAACGCGACGGCACCCGCCGCAATATGCTCATAGACCATCGCTTCTTCAGTGACGAACAGGATGCCCTGACCCTCGTCGAGGGCATAAAGGTCGCGCGTTCGATCCTGGCTTCGCCGGTTTTCGGCGGCATCCGCGGACCGGAAATCCTGCCTGGGCCCAACGTGAACACCGATGACGAGATTCTCGCCTATCTGCGTGCCGAGGCTCTTACCGTCTATCATCCGGTTGGCACGGCCAGGATGGGCAACGACGCCATGGCGGTGGTTGATCCCGCCGGTCTCAAGGTGCGCGGTTTCGACAATCTGCGCGTCGCTGATGCCTCCGTCATGCCGACATTGATCGGTGGCAACACCAATGCGCCATCCATGATGATTGGCGAAAAGGCGGCTATGGCAATACTGGCGTAGCCGTCTGCGCGCGGCCAATTCAGCATTTAGGAACAAGCTAACCACTGCCACATGAAATCGTAATTTTCGCTGCCCGGTCCCTCCAGTAAACCAACGATCAGACCTCCGCCGCATGCGCAGAAACTCTCGGGGAGAGCCAGAAAGGGCCGCTGAATGCCAGTCGAAACAGTAGACACGCTTGTTGTTGGCGGCGGCCAGGCGGGGCTGGCGATGAGCGAGCATCTGAGCAAGTGCGGCGTGCCCCATCTCGTGCTGGAGCGGGACCGCATCGCCGAACGCTGGCGTAGCGAGAGATGGGACTCGCTGGTTGCCAATGGTCCCGCCTGGCATGACCGTTTTCCCGGCATGGAATTTCCCAATGCCGGTCCGGATGCCTTTATCGGCAAGGAGAAGGTCGCCGACTATTTTGTCGCTTACGCCGACATGATCGCTGCCCCCATCCGCTGCGGCGTGGAGGTCAGGAAAGTGGAAAGGCTTGTCGGCCGTCCCGGCTTCCGGATCGAAACCTCGGATGGCGTGATCGAAGCCAGGAGCGTGGTTGCCGCCACCGGCGCTTTCCAGCATCCGGTCATCCCGGCCGTCGTTCCCGGGGACGCCGGACCTATGCAGATACATTCCAGCGCCTATCGCAATCCCGGCCAACTGCCCGCAGGCGCGGTGCTGGTGGTCGGCTCCGGGTCTTCGGGGGTGCAGATCGCCGACGAACTCCAGCGTGCGGGACGGCGGGTTTATCTCTCGGTCGGGCCGCACGATCGGCCGCCGCGGGCCTATCGCGAACGTGACTTCTGCTGGTGGCTGGGGGTTTTGGGCAAGTGGGACGCGCAGGCGCCTGCGCCCGGCACCGAACATGTCACCATCGCGGTCAGCGGCGCGCGTGGCGGCCAGACGATCGACTTCCGGCGCCTTGCCGCGCAAGGGATGACGCTGGTTGGCCGGACCGAATCCTACAGGCACGGTGTGATGATTTTCGCACCCGATCTGGCCAAGAATATCGCGCGCGGCGATGCGAATTACATGTCGGTTCTGGACGAGGCAGATGCCTATGTCGCCCGCAACGGCCTCGACCTTCCCCCAGAGCCCGAGGCCCGCAAGATCGGCCCGGACCCGCGATGCATGACCGATCCCATTCTCGAGCTGAACCTGTCGGAAGCCGGGATAGGTTCGATCATCTGGGCGACGGGATTCACCGTCGACTACAACTGGCTGAAGGTCGATGTGTTCGACGAAAGGGGCAAGCCGAAGCACCAGCGCGGTGTGTCGACCGAGCCCGGCATCTATTTCCTCGGACTGCCTTGGCAATCGCGCAGGGGGTCGAGCTTCATCTGGGGCGTCTGGCACGACGCGCAGCATGTGGCCGACCATATTTCCACGCAGCGCAAATACCTAGCCTACCATGCGTCCGCGAAGCGCGAGACCAAGGTGGCATAGACACGGCACCTCAAACGGGATGCCCCGACCTCGAGCCTGATCCGACGGAGACCAAGATGGCGCATACAAGAATTCGAAAGTTCAACACCAAGGACACTTATCCCGAGCAGAAGCTCGACAATGATCTGTGCCAGGCGGTCGTTACGCGGGGCGGCAGGACCGTCTATCTGCGCGGCCAATGTCCGCAGGACCTCGACACGGCCAAGAACATCGACAGCCATGATCCGGTCGAGCAGACACACAAGGTCATGCAGAACATCCGCCAGCTGATCGAGGAGTGCGGCGGCACCATGGAGCACCTGGTCAAGGTGGTGGTCTACATCACCGATGTGCGCCATCGTGAGGCGGTCTACCGTACCATGGGCGCGTATATCAGAGGCGTGCATCCCGTCTCGACCGGCCTTGTCGTGCAGGCCCTGGCGCGGCCGGACTGGCTGGTCGAGATCGACGGCACCGCCGTCATTCCGGACTGATTGCGATGACCTTTTCCATTGTCGCGCGGTGCGGCCGCACCGGCATGTTCGGGGTCGCGGTGTCCTCCTCGTCGCCTGCTGTTGCGGCGCGCTGCGCCTATGCGCAGGCGGGCGCCGGGGCCATTGCCAGCCAGAACGTCACCGATCCTACGCTTGGACTGCGCGGTCTCGAATTGCTGGCGCGCGGCGCGTCCGCGGCGGAGGCGATTGCCATATTGAAGCGCACCGGTGCCTATCCCGAATACCGGCAGGTGCTGGCTGTCGACGCCGCTGGAGCGACCGCGATCCATTCGGGTCCCAAAGCTCTTGGCATCTGGGCGGAGGCGCGAGCTGACAATGTCGCCTGCGGCGGCAACATGCTGGCCCATGATGGCGTGCCGCAAGCGATGGTCGAGGCCTTCCTGGCGTCGGAGGGGCATCTCGGCGACCGCCTCATCGCGACTATGCGCGCGGCGCTGACAGCCGGCGGCGAGGCTGGCCCTGTCCATTCCGCCGGCATGAAGCTGGTGCGTGAGGTGGCGTGGCCGGTCGCCGACCTGCGCTGCGACTGGACCGACGATTGTCCTATCGAGCAACTGGCGGCGCTGTGGCAACTCTACAAGCCACAGCTCGATGCCTATGTGACCCGCGCGATCAACCCATCCGATGCGCCGAGCTACGGCGTGCCGGGCGACGAATAGTCAAGACAGGGGTCACCTGCGATGAGTGAACTCAGCCACAAGGACTGGATCGGCAAGGCGTCCGCGATCCGTTTTCGTGACAAGGCGTTCATCGACGGCAAGACGGTCGCGGCGCGTTCGGGCCGGACCTTTGCCAGCGTCAATCCGGCAACGGGCGAGGTGCTGGCCGAAGTGGCGTCCTGCGGCGAGGAAGACATCGATCTGGCGGTTGCCGCCGCTAGGCGCAGCTTCAACGCCGGCGTCTGGTCGCGCACCAGCCCGGCGCACCGCAAGGAGGTGTTGCTGCGGCTGGCGCAGCTGCTGCGCGACAACCTGCATGAACTGGCCCTGCTTGAATCGCTGGACATGGGCAAACTGGTCAGGGATGCGGCCTCGGTCGACGTCCCCGGTTCGGCGGCGATCTTCCAATGGTATGGCGAGGCCATCGACAAGATCTATGGCGAGGTGGCGCCGACCGGCGAAGGCGATCTGGTGCTGGTGCGGCGCGAGCCGCTTGGCGTGGTCGGCGCGGTGGTGCCGTGGAACTTCCCGCTCGACATGGCGACCTGGAAGTGCGCGCCGGCGCTGGCGGCGGGCAATTCGGTGGTGCTGAAACCCGCCGAGCAGTCGCCTCTGTCGGCCCTGCTCCTGGCGGAGCTGGCGATGGAGGCGGGCCTGCCTGCCGGCGTGCTCAATGTTGTGCCCGGCCTTGGCGAAACCGCCGGCCAGGCGCTTGGCCGCCATATGGATGTGGATTGCCTCGCCTTCACCGGTTCGACCGCGGTGGGCAAGATGTTCCTGCAGTACTCCGGGCAGTCGAACATGAAGCAGGTCTGGCTGGAGACCGGCGGCAAGAGCCCCAACCTCGTCTTTGCCGACTGCGGGGATCTCGATGTGGTGGCCGATATGGCGGCCTTCGGCATCTTCTTCAACCAGGGCGAGGTCTGTTCCGCCAATTCACGCCTGCTCGTCCAGCGCGGCATCAAGGATGCCTTGGTGGAGAAACTGGTGCAGCGTGCGGCGGCCACGCAGCCCGGCGATCCGCTCGATCCGATTTCGAAAATGGGCGCGATGGTCGATAGTCGCCACGCCGCCAATGTCATGCGCTTCGTCGAGGCCGGTAAAAAGACCGCGCGCCTGGTCGCGGGCGGCGACATGGTCACGGTCAATGGGCGCGGCAGCTTTGTCCAGCCCACCATTTTCGACGATGTCACGCCTGCCGATCCGATTGCCCGCGACGAGATCTTCGGGCCGGTGCTTTCGGTCATTGCCTTCGATGACGAGGCCGACGCGATCCGCATCGCTAATGACAGCCCCTACGGGCTCGCCGCATCGCTGTGGACCGACAGCCTGTCGCGCGCGCACCGCATCGCCGGGCGGCTGCAGGCCGGCACAGTTTCCGTCAACAAGGTCGACGCTCTGAGCCCGATGACGCCGTTCGGTGGTTTCAAGCAATCCGGCTTCGGCCGCGACCTGTCGCTGCATGCGCTCGACAAGTACACCGCGCTCAAAACGACATGGATCAAATATTGATGGGCGCCTAGAGCGCATCGCGATCGAACGGATTCAAGTGATGCGCTTTAGGCCTTTGCTCCATGCATGTCGTTTGCGCAAAACCGGGGCCACTTTTGCGCGACATGCATTAGGCTTGATCGAAGCCCTCAAACCGGCAACATAGCCAGCCATGCCGCTACGCTTCACGCTCAGACAGCTGGAATATTTCGTTGCCGTGGGCGAAGCCGGCTCCATCGCCAAGGCGGCCGAGCAGGTCAATGTGTCGCCGCCATCGATTTCGGCCTCGATCGCGCAGTTGGAAACCGAGTTCGGCGTCCAGCTTTTTGTCCGCAAGCATTCGCACGGCCTCTCGCTCACCGCCGGTGGCCGCATCTTCCTCAAGGAAGCCGCCCGGCTGCTCAATGATGCCGATGCCTTGCATGACGTCGCCGGCGATTTTGCCGAGAAGGTGCGCGGCCCGCTGGCGGTGGGATGCCTGCTGACCTTTGCGCAGATCGTGCTGCCGGCGCTGCGCATGCGGTTCGAGCGTGCTTATCCCGATGTGCGCGTGCGCCAGTTCGAGCGCAATCAGGGGCAATTGCTTGAGATGCTGCAGCGCGGTGAAATCGACCTTGCCCTGACCTACGATCTCGAACTGTCGCAGGATATGACCTTCGAGCCGCTGATGTTGGTGCCGGCCTATGTCATGCTGCCGGCGGGCCATCGTTTCGCGGCCAAGGCGTCGATCACGACGGAGGAACTGGCCGACGAGCCGATGGTGCTGCTCGACCTGCCGTACAGCCGCGAATATTTCCTGTCGGCATTCCACCAGCGAGGGATCCGGCCCAACATTGCCGAGCGCACCGGCGACATTGCGGTCATGCGCTCCATGGTGGCCAACGGCTTCGGCTACGGCATCGCCAACATGCGGCCGCTCAACACGCTGGCGCCGGACGGCAAGCCGCTCGTCTTCGTGCCGTTGGACGGTGACCTGCGGCCGCTGACCATGGGCGTCGCCTTGCCCAATTCCGAACATCGTACGCAATCCGCCCAGGCGTTCATCGACCACTGCCGGCATTTTGTCGTCGAGCAAGGTGTGTTCGGCGCCGAGCGGGCCGTCGGCCAGGCAGCGCTTCCGCAGAAGTAGCGCCCGCTTACGCCAGTTGCTGGTCGGCAAGCCGCTTCAGCAATTTTTCCAGCATGTTGTCGCAGCGGCGCATCTGCTCGACGCTGACGAATTCGTCCGGCTTGTGCCCTTGCGCCATCGACCCCGGTCCGCACACGAC